>DAHXJB010000525.1:0-4821 GCA_027372455.1 Chloroflexota bacterium
GGGAGGGGCGCTCTGCCCCTCCGCCCGGTGCCTGGGCAACAAGGGTGGCGGCGGCGCACAGGGCGCCGCCCTACGGCATCGAATTCGTGGAATGGCGCGCTTAGCTGTCGTGGGTGGTGCTCGGTTAGAGCCGTTCCTGAAAGAATGAGGTCAGCAGATGATAAGGATAGACGCTGCGCTTCCTGAACTGCCCATTCGACCTTCGGCCTGGCGAGAGCTGCTGGCGCGTGGGGTGAAGGTGGTGGTTCACGACCCGAACAGCACGCGGGGTGGCGGCTACTGGCATCCAGACAGGCGGATGGTGGAGCTGTTCACGGCTCAGGAGGAGGCCGCCATCCATGAAGTGGCGCACGCCTGGTGGGAGGAGCTTCGCCGCGACGAGAGGACCAGACGGGAGTTCCGGTCCGCGGTCCTGAGACTCTCGAAGGAGAAGGACCCCCGATACGCGGACGCGGCCTCCCTGGCGTACGTCTACGAGCATGGGGATCCATCCACAGGCTTCCCGGGGATGGGAGAGAATGACTGGGAGCGGTATGCCGGACTCGCCAGCGGCGTCATGGGCCGCCTGGAGAAGCTGCCCGACTACGTGGCGAGCTTCTATGTGGGGCTCTTCGATTCGGCTTAACCCGCCTGCATTCCTTTGTGGCGAAGGAGAGTTCGGGTTATGGTAGAATCCCGTTCCATCGCGGGAGGACAGGGCACAGGAGCGACCTTGGGGCGTGAGATAAGAGGCAAAGGGAGTTGAAGATGGAGAGAGACAGGGCTATCGGGAGACGGGATGGAGGAGCGCCGGGGAGGCGAGACGATAGCGATGGTCACAGAACCATGGAACCGTCGCGCGAGACATCTGCTGGATCGGCCGGAATGACCGCGCATCAGACGGCGCTCGGCACACAGCGTTCAGGGCTGAGTGTCGAACCCCAGGTGCCAAACGCTCATGGCCCCGCTCCAAAGCTGTCTCACCTGAGCTCGTTGCTGCGACGGATCAACGGCCTACATCTCTTCCGTGGTGTGCTGCAGGACAGCATCGGGGACGCTTTTCTGTCGCTGTTGTGGCTGCTGGCGGCCGAAAACCCGAAATCGGATCCTGTGGACATCCTGGAGGCCTATGCCCATCTCTTCTCCCTGCTGGCTGATGACACTGAGCTGAGCGGCACCCCATGGGCGGGAAACGTCTGGCAGAACCACCTGCTGGATCGTGTGCTCACCGACGATAACCCATTTACCCGGAGAGCCGAGCGAGATCCCCTGGAAAGCATGGGTCCATCGATGATCGAGGCCGCCCGGAACGACCTGGCTGTTCTGGAGGAGCTGTTTCTGGTCGGTAGCGGGGATCTGGTCTCCGAGACGAGGGCCAGGTTGTGGGAAGGGGCTCCCCGGCTTGTGTCCTGGGAGGATTTATCCCCCTCTGCTTCGCGGCGTGACGAGGTGGACGGCCCAACGGCGGCTTTGAAGCTGCAGCTGGCGGTGGAGCGTGGCTGGCCTTCCCATCTTGAGAAGCTGGCCCGGCACTACGCCACCTCGGGAGTAGGAGAGTTCGCCCGGTTCCGCGCTTTCCGCTGGGTGGGTGGCGCTGGAGGAGGCCACCTCGATGGGGTTGCCTATCCGGATCCGATCTGCCTCGAGGAGCTGGTGGAGTACGACCTGGAGAGGCAGCTCCTCTTGCAGAATACGGAGCAGTTCGTCGCGGGGTTTGCAGCGAACAACGTGCTGCTTTACGGTGACCGTGGTACCGGCAAGTCCTCTACCATCAAGGCGCTGCTGCATCGATACGGCGATCGAGGCCTCCGGCTGTTGGAGGTTCCCAAGAGCGCGTTGAGCGATTTCCCTCGCATCCTGGCGCTGCTCCGACGGCGCCCGGAGCGTTTCATCCTGTTTGTGGATGACCTCTCCTTCGGCGAGCAGGAGATGGCGTACAAGGAGTTGAAGGCGGCGCTGGAGGGAAGTGTGGAGGCGCGACCCGAGAACGTGGTGGTCTACGCCACCTCCAATCGTCGCCACCTGGTGCAGGAGCGCTTCTCGGACAGAATGTCGGGTGACGGCGAGATGCGAAGCTGGGACACCCATCAGGAGAAGCTTTCACTTGCCGACCGCTTTGGCATCACGCTGGTGTTCGCCTTGCCGGATCAGCCGAGGTATCTGCGAATCGTGGAGAGCCTCGTCGGTCAGCGAGGGTTGCGAATCGACGAATCCGATCTCCACAGTCGAGCCCTGAAGTGGGCCGCTCACCAGGGGGGCTTCTCGGGTCGAACCGCTCGCCAGTTCGTGGACTTCCTGGCCGGGGAGCTGGCCCTGGCCGAGAGCGGCGGTGTGTCTACCGGCGCGTGACGTGTTCCAATCAGCATGCTAGAGTAGAGAAAAGGCTGTGCCGGGGGGGGGTGCCCATGAAGTACACCGTGATTCTGACCCAGGGCGAGGACGGTTGGATTGTAGCTGAGGTGCCGGCGCTACCCGGTTGCATCTCCCAGGGGAGGACGCGCGAGGAAGCCGTGGCCAACGTCTCGGATGCCGTCACCGGTTACCTGGAGAGTCTGCGCAAGCATGGCGAACCGGTCCCCGCCGAGGATTCGGTGCAGATCCAAGTGGCCGCCTGATGCCGCCTGATGCCGCCTGATGCCGCCTGATGCCGCCTCTGCCAGTGCTTTCTGGAGATGAGTTCGCTAGAGCGATCGCCTCATTGGGGTACTCACTGGACCATATGACCGGCAGTGTCTCCCCGATCTATCCCCTGTTTCCGCATGCCCCTGGGATCCGGCGGGAACGCTTCCTGCTCCTCTACTGACCCCATTGAGTTTAGCTTAAACTCATGAGCTTATATCAGTCTTAGTTGAAGAGGAAGGCCTGTCAGCCATGTTCCGCTCTCAACGAGGTACGATCATTGTCGCAGCTAGCGCCGTTGTCGCCGTGATTGCCGTCGCGGCGGCAGCCTTTTTTCTAGTGCCTACCAGATCCCTGAGCGGCCAGGTCATCGACGCTGCCACCGGCAAGCCGTTGGTGGGAGCTGTGATCAAGGCTGGGGACAGGGAGATCACCGTCGGACCGGATGGCAGCTTCACGATACAGGGGATGCGCTTCGGCAGCCGCATCGCCGTCGAGGCGAAGGGGCATCAGCCGGTATCCAGCTTTGTGGCCCTGGGGGATCAGCTTCAGCTAACCATGGATCCCCGCACCGTCGAAGGTGTCTTCGTGGATGCTTCCAACGGGAAACCGATCAAGGGCGCGCTGGTGGCCGCCGATGGCCAGACGGCCAAGACCGATGACCAGGGGAGATTCGAGCTTGTGGGGATCGATCCCGGCACCCAGATCGAGGCCAGGGCCGAAGGCTTCGTCTCATTGACGTGGAAGTATGACGGCCAGAGGGCCGGCCAGCAGACCCTCAAGCCGAACGTGCTGGCCATCACCGTGGTCAACAAGCTCACGAAGCAGCCGTTGGAGGGTGTGGAGATCTCCGATGGCCTCAACTCCGTCCGCACCGACAAGCAGGGCGAGGCACGGCTCGAGTACCTGCCCGATGGGGCCGGTGTCACCGTCAAGATGGAGGGTTTCTCACCCTATCAGCTGAATTTCACAGGACAGGACAAGGCGGAAATCCTGCTGCGTCCGGACACCGTGACCGGAGTGGTCAAGGATACCAAGGGGCAGCCTCTGGCGAACGCCATGGTTTCCGACGGTCCCACCACCGTGACCACGGATGAGAAGGGCAACTTCAAGATCTCCGGGGTTCCGGACAACGCTACCCTGGTCGTCAATGCTCCCGGATACGGACACCAGAAGGTTCAGGTGGGAGATCAGTCCAACGTGGATATCACCCTGAAGCCGCTGGTCGTCAGGGGGACGTACCTCACCTTCTATGGGGTGGGGGATCAGGGACTCACCGATCACATGCTGCAACTGGCGGATACCACTGAGATCAACGCCGTCGTCATCGACGTGAAGGGGGACCGGGGCTGGATAGCTTACAAGAGCAATGTCCCCATGGTGCAGCAGATCGACGCTCAGAAAGAGATCATGATCAAGGATCCCAAGGCGTTTCTGGCGGATCTGAAGAAGCGAGGTATCTACACCATCGCGCGGATCGTCACCTTCAAGGATAATCCCCTTGCCACCGCTCGACCCGATCTAGCGGTGACGAACTCGGCCACCGGCGAGCCTTGGGTGGATCAGGAAGGACTGCGATGGGCGGATCCAACCCGCCCGGAGGTGTGGGACTACGACATCGCGCTGGCCACCGAAGCCATCGACAATGGCTTCGACGAGGTGCAGTTCGACTACGTTCGGTTCCCGACCGACGCCAGCGCGGGAAATTCCCTGGACACCATCACCTTTTCGCAGCCGAACACCATGGCGAACAGGGTCGCTGCGATCAACGGCTTTCTCGAGAAGGCGAAGCAGGCGATCCACGCCCATGGTGGGGTGATCTCGGCGGACATCTTCGGCTATGTGGTGTGGAGAAGCGACGACATGGGGATCGGGCAGCACCTGGAGGATGTGGCTCAGCACGTGGACTACGTCTCTCCCATGCTCTATCCCAACCTCTTCTGGGATGGCATAGCCATTGAGGGTGGCGCGAAGTACGGCAATCAGCGGGCGGGGCTCTATCCCTATGAAATAGTCAACGAGAGCATGAAGGTCGCGATCCAGCGAATTGGTACCGAGAAGTTGCGCCCGTGGCTCGAGTACTACGACGACTACCTGACGGGGAAGAGCTACACGGCCAATGACATCCAACTTCAGAAGAAGGCGACCTACGATAACGGGGTCCAGGGTTGGCTCTTCTGGGATCCGAGCAACCGATTCGGCAAGGGCGGCTTCGATCCGAAG
>DAHXJB010000426.1:0-2779 GCA_027372455.1 Chloroflexota bacterium
GGCCTTGCCACATCGGCTGCACACGATCGGATGCATCACGCGAGGCTCACTTCTATGATTACCGTTGTCGCCGAAGCTCCTCCCGGGTGACTCAACTCTTCTGGCTCTGCGTTTCTCGCGACACTCCGCGCAGCGCGAGGGCTCGTTCCGGTACCCCTGCCGGGCGAATGCTTCCTGCTCTTCAACAGTGAAGGGATACGATCGTCCACAGTCACGGCACGCAACCAGGATCTTCTCGGTGTAAGGCATTTATCCTCCTTCAATTCTTGGCCACATTGGCCGATTCAGATAAGCACACGATCGAGACACATTCGGAACGTATTTCAAGACAGCTAGCTTCAGAGCATCACCTGTACGGAGCAATCACTCCAGGTAGTCCCTCAGCTTCTTGCTCCGGCTGGGATGGCGCATCTTTCGCAGAGCCTTAGCTTCGATCTGGCGAATGCGCTCTCGGGTCACCCCGAACTCCCGGCCAACCTCCTCCAGGGTCCGCTGCCGGCCGTCGTCCAGGCCAAACCGGAGTTGGAGGACTCGTCGCTCCCGGTAGGTGAGGGATTGCAGCACGTCACCCATCTGCTCCCTGAGCAGTTGACGGGAGGCCACTTCGGCCGGTACCAGCGCCCCCTGGTCCTCGATGAAGTCGCCCAAATGGCTGCTTTCCTCCTCACCAATGGGGGTCTCCAGGGAAAGTGGACTCTGGCAGATCTTCATGATCTCCCGCACCCTATCCGCCGAGATTTCCATCTGCTCGCCGATCTCCGCAAAGGTTGGCTCACGCCCAAGGTCCTGCACCAACTGCCGGGAGAAGTGGTTCAGCCTGTTGATGGTCTCTACCATGTGGACAGGGACACGGATAGTCCGGGACTGGTCGGCAATGGCCCGTGTGATCGCTTGCCTGATCCACCAGGTCGCATAGGTGGAGAACTTGAAGCCCTTGCGAAAGTCGAACTTCTCCACGGCCCGGATGAGGCCGAGGTTCCCTTCCTGGATCAGGTCCAGGAGCGACATCCCCCTGCCCACGTACTTCTTCGCCACGCTCACCACCAGCCTGAGGTTCGCCACGACGAGGGCCGACCTCGCACGCTGCGCGTCAAGGATGATAGTGTCCAGGCGGCTGTGGGCCTCCCATGAGACCAAGGAGAGGAAGTACTCCCCGAGAGAGGGGTGAGGCGAAATTTGGCTTCGGACTTCTGGGATGGCCGTCATTAGCAGATCCTGCGGAATCAGGCGGCAGAGGATGGATAGCTCCACGATAGAGCGTTCCGCGATGGAAGGGTCGACCTCCATCTCCTGGGCGACGAGCCGCACTGCCTCAGGGTCAGTGGCAACAAGACCAGCTAGCTGATGCACGCTCCCGAGGATTCCTTCCACGGTTGAATCCGAGGGAAACAACCTGTCCAGGTAAGGGAAGAGCTCACAGAACCGCCGGTACATGTGTTGGAAAATGGCGACCGCCTCGGCACTGGGGTCCGCCACGAGTTCCTTGGCAGGCCCGATCTTGGCCACCTCATCATTGAGAACGGCCGGAGAGACGTCGCCCAAGCGGTAGCCGTTCTGGTTCTCGCGCAGCTCACGCTTGACCCGTCCAAGGAACGAACCCTCTTCGATCTTGCGGGCAAGCCGCCTCTCACCATCCCTGCTCAGCAAGGGCACGACTCCGATCTCGCGAAGGTATGCCCGTACGGGGTCTTCGAGACCATCATGGTCATCAATCCGAACCGCGGCATCGGCTATCTGATCCTTCTCGGCATCGATCAGCCATGAGGGAGAGGGCTCTTCGCCATCCGGCTCGACCTGATCTGCTATGAATACGGTCGGTGCGGCCTCCGCCATGTTGAGCCTCCTTGTGAGCCGGTCACAGAGGGAAATGCTGTGACCGATGCCGGCCTCAGTCGATGGTCCTCACCCCGCGAACCGCCGCACATCCACGGTCCGCCGCACGAGGTCGGGTTCGATTTGTACGGGTTTGTCTTGGCCACCAACCGGAGAGCGCGATACCGTGGGGCCGCTGACAGGACAGTAGCCCTCACGACATGAGTCGGTGTAGGCTCCTGACACAAAGAGGGGGGTGGCGAAATGGCCACCCCCAAGATTGGGCATCTCGACGAGAGAAGTCGGTCGACTTCCTACTAGCGGCTCCCGTGGCTCCCACCACGTCCGCCGTACCCACCACGTCCGCCATACCCACCGCCATCGGAGGCACGCCGGGCGGAGAAGCAATCGGAGCAGTAGACGGGCTTCTCGCCGCTGGGCTGGAATGGTACCTGAGTCTCCTTCCCGCACTGAGCACACACCGCCGGGAACATCTCCCTCTCCCGACGCTCGTACCCGCCGCCGGAAGAGTACCCTCCGGAGGAATAGCCTCCCCCGCCTCTGTTAGCCTTGTTCGCGGCCCTGCATTCGGGGCACCTGCTCGGCTCGTTGGTGAAGCCCTTCTGTGCGAAGAACTCCTGCTCTCCAACGGTAAAGACGAACTCTCTGTTGCAGTCGCGGCAAGTGAGCGTCTTGTCTTCCATGTTTGTCACGCCGACTCCCAATTTGGGTTATTACTTGGAACGATCCGTCAGCGCGATTGAGTTTGGGGGAGAGGTCCGAACATATGGACCACTAGCCCTCTCGCCGAGGCGAGCTGAAGAAACATACCAGCAAGGAGAGTATATACCTTGTCCGTGAACAGCACAAGCCATACTCCGAAAACACCCCTCCCGGGGTAGTGTACGGCGGCTTGCGGAAACAGGACATCCTGCACCATGTCATGCTGAGCGCCAGCGAAGCATCT
>DAHXJB010000535.1:0-3258 GCA_027372455.1 Chloroflexota bacterium
GGGTGCAGGCCCTTTTCCACGCCTTGGTGATGTTCTGTCTCATCCCCCAGGGTTTCTCCAATTGAGAGTTGCGGGAGCTCTTAGCTCCGCTGTTGGGCCTCGACCCCAGCGCCATGACCCAGGGCAGGATGAGCTACGACCTCAGGCGCCTTCGGCTGCACGGACTGATCGGGCGCATTCCCAAAACCCACCGCTACAGACTGACCGACGAGGGGTTGCGAGTCACCCTCTTCTTCAGCCGAGTCTATCTGCGCATCCTGCGCCCGGGGTTGGCCTCCATCCTGTCCGAAACACCGTCGGGGGATGCCGCTCTGCGCCAATCCTTCGATAGGCTGGCGGCGGCCATCGACCGCTCCGTAGACAAGGCCAAACTCGCTGCGTGAAAACTTGACTCATTTCCTACAAGTTCCGTGATTCAAGACCACTACGCCCGTTCTGAGACTCCGCTCAGAACGGGTGGCCCTGCGGGCAGTTGAACAGGGTATGTGCTGCTGATATGCTCCGAAGCATGATCGATGAGGAGCGTACTGATCCCGGGGGTCTCCTGGGAGAGCGCTGGGAGGGCTGAAGTGTTTCGGAGCATGACAGACGACCTGAGTGCTTCCTACGGCGACCTGCTTGATGGAGCCTATGACTGTGTGGATCGGATCGTACTGAACGCTTTCGATCCCGTGTGCCACTCCCCGGGAGGGTTTCGGTGCTGGTGGCGACGGCTCAACGGTGGATCGGACGCGGAGTTGGACAACGCCCACCTCATGCGGATGGCGGGGCGCTTCAGCCGTCGGGTGCGCGCCTTTGCCAAGGCTCGCGGGATCCCGGTGATCGACTGCGAGAAGGGACAGCGCAAGCATGAGATCGCCGAAGAGCACCTCCGAGAGAACCCGGAGGTTCAGGGGCTGTTCCTGATCCTGGTGGCGCGCGCCATAGCGCCGGTCTGGGAGGTGCAGCGGTCCGGGAAGGGCATCATCCGCAACCTGGAGAAGAAGCAGAGCTACGTCAACCACTACTCGTTCCACATCATGGACCCGGAGTGGGGGCACATCACCATCAAGATGTCTGGGCATCCCCCCTTCGGGGCGCAGGTCATTCTCAATGGTCACGAGTTCGTGGCCTCCCAAGGAGTCAAGCAGGGGCTCTCCTTCACGAAGGACGGCAACTGTTTCACTCAGGTCCAGGACGTCGCGGGGCTGGCGAGGCTCGCAGACACCTTGTCCGATCCTCGGACTATAGGGCGGCTGAGCCAACTCTGCGACCGCTGGATCTACACGGCCTGCCTCTGTTTCGCTCTGGACCTGGAGGAGCAGGAGCGGTCGGAATTCCGCTACGACTACTCCGTCTACCAGGTGGAGTACAGCCGCAATCTAATCTTCAAGGCCGGCGGACAGATGGAGCAGGTATTCCAGGGGCTGGTGGATCGCAACCGAGCCCGCCTGGAGCTCCGCCACCTCCGGACGATCTTCGGGGCGGAGCACCGACACTTTCGGACTCGCACCGGTGAGCGAGCCCCTCAGGGAGCGATCACGCTCGAGAAACCTGTGTACAGCCTGACAGTGTTCAAGCTGCACTTCGGCAAGCTGACGCTCAAGGGCTATACCAAAGGCGAGCGGCTGCTGCGCTTCGAGGCCATCGCCCACAACACCAAGGAGTTGGGCTGCGGTCGGACCATCGCCAAGTTCCCGACCATCGTTGCTCAACTCAGGGGCATCCTGGAACGGGCGCTTTGTAGCTTCCAGTGGGTAGATCGGGCCTTCGTTGCCGACGACACGCTGGAGAGGCTGCCGGTCCCTTCACAGGTAGGCAACACCCGAGTAGGCGGGATCGATATCGGCAAGCCGAGGATGCGCACGGTGCTGGCGGCGGTATTGGCCCTGGCTCTGGCTCCGAGCGGCTTCACGGTGGCCGACTTGGCCAGAAAGGTCCGGGAGATCGGGGGGAGAAGCTTGCTCGAATACAGCGTCCGTCAGGCAGCTTACGACCTGAAGAAGCTCCGCGCCAAGGATCTGCTGACCAGACTCGGTCGCTCCCGACGCTACCAGGCCGCCCAGCAGGGACTGCGCATCATCGCCGGGTTGCTGATCCTGCGCGACAAGGTCCTCAAACCTCTGCTGGCGGCCCTGGCCAACCCGCTGGCGCCGGACCCCGCCCGACCCAAACAGGGGCGCAAACCCAAGACTTGGAGCAGCACGGATGAGCATTACCAGGCACTCCGGATCACTATGCACGCGCTCCTGGGCGACTTGTACTTTGCTGCCGCATGAACAACGTTTTGTCGGTTGCGCTTTGACAAGCGCCTAAACATCAACTATACCCTAGTCGGCCCGGTCAGCTTCGATGCAGCACAACAAGTCACGATGTTCGAGGAGGTAATTGCCAAGAAGCCCGACGCAATCCTACTCACCCCGCTTGATCCGGACGAGCTGATAGCGCCGTGCAAGAAGGCCACGGAAGCCGGCATTCCACTGATGATCTTCAACTCCGACATTCGGGATCCTCGGTGGCGTCTCGGACTGATTGGCATGGACAACTTCAAAGGAGGCTACCAACAGGGGCAATACGTAGTGCAAAACGTGCTGAAAGACAAGGCCAAGACAGCCAAGGCTCTGATAATGACAATACCAGGTGTCGAGAACCACGAGAGCCGAAAAGCTGGCCTCAGCCAGGCGCTAAAGGAAGGCGGGGTCAACATCGTACAGGTGGTGAACGACAAGGCCGATTACAACGAGGGCGTGAAGGTGGCTACCGCTGCCTTGCAGGCCCATCCGGAAATCAACTTGATCGTCACCACCGATGCGACAGGTGGCGAATCGGCCGGGCGTACGGTGATAGAACTTGGTAAGAAGAAGGGCGACATTACGATCTTCAGCATGGATCGTGACGATTCGATGCTCAAGTACATCGGTGATGGCTGGATAGCAGGTAGTGCTGTACAGCGCAACTTCGTTGAGGAGTACTTGGCCACATATTACCTATGGTGGCAAGTTACACAGCATCTGGTTGGGAATGCCTTTCCCGGCGCACCAAGAGATGCTCTGAGCAAATTACCTGTCCAGATCCCACCGGTAACCGACACGGGTGTCATGTTCGCGACACCACAAAACGTCGAGTACTTCTATCATAAGAAGCCATCCTAGCGGTAAGGGAGCAAATGGGATGCACCCGTCCAAGAATCTCTTGGGTGGCGCGGCTTGACCCCCAACAGGACGTGGAGACGCTTGGGGTGTGACCGCGCCTCCCGAGAGGTCTTGGTGTGCAATGGAT
>DAHXJB010000427.1:0-2937 GCA_027372455.1 Chloroflexota bacterium
CCTTCATCAGCCGCAACCGGCAGTGGGCCGTCTCCTGCCCTGTGTGGTTGAGCTCGGCGATGCTCTCGCCGTAGGTCTCCTGTAGCTGGCGGTCGAGGATGCCGAAGTTGTCGGTGGACAGGTAGACCCGGGCCTTGGCGACGTTCCCGGCCACCTGTCTTAGGCATCGGGTGGCTGCCTGGAGCACGAAGTTGTTCGACGTCTTCAGCTTTCGGGCGAGGGCGCACGCGAAGAGGCTGGGGCAGTTCCAGCCCTCGGTCCCCTTGTTCACTAGGAGGACCACTCGGTGGGGGGCATCCGGGTCGTTCAGCCGGTTGAAGGCGTCGATGTCGGCCTGTTTGGTGAGGGCGGTGTCGGAGGTGTTCACCAGGACGAGGTCGGGCGTCTGCCCCGCATCCATGAGGGCCCTGTCCACCACCGGCCGCAGCTCCTTCAGGTCGTCGGTCTGCGGGAAGTAGATGGCGAGCTTGGCCTTCGCGCCGTTGGGCAGCCTCACGTCGCCGTAGTCGCGGAAGAAATCCCCGATCACGTGGGCCACGTACTTCGCCGCATCCCCCGAGAAATCGAAGGCCTGAATGCTGTCCGCCAGATCCTTCAGGATGCCGTCCCGAATGCCCTGGGAAAGCCCATACCAGAAGACCACGTCCTTCAGGGGCTGCCGCTGGAAGTAGGGCGTTCCCGTGGTGTTGACCACACCTATCACGTTGGTGTTGGCCGCCAGGTAGTCCACCGTCTTCCGCACCTTCTTCAACTCGGCATCCATCGATTGCCCATAGGTGTGATGGGCCTCGTCGGAGAAGATCGCCAGGTGAGGCAGGCTGGCGATGGCCTGCAGCCGGAGGTTTGCGACCTCTGCCCGGGCTTCGTCCTCTCGCTCAGGCGAGACGGTACTCCACAGGTCCGCCTTCCGGATGGACTCCTTCTGGATGCGGATCTTCTCGGTATTGGTGACGACCACGTTGAAGCTAGAGCCCCTTATCACCGGGATATCCTTCTCCCCATCTCGGGTGAAGGTGATCTTCACAGACGCGTCGAAGGGCTTGTGGAGCCTGGGGGGCAACAGCTTGTCATATGGAACCTGAAGCAGTTCCCGGAGCGACTCGATGATTGTCTTGCCGGGTGCGAAAACCAGCGCGTTCTGGACGAAGGGACCGTCCGGATACTCCAGGGCCATGGCGAACTCGGTGGCGATGATGGCACCGACCAGGATGGTCTTGCCGGCCCCCATCGCCAGGGCGAGGATGTAGCTGGGGTAGGCCAGGGTCAGCGTTTCCCGGAGGGTCTCGAGGCCATGAGCCTTGACGAACTCATCGTCACCGCGAACGTGCTCGATGACCCTGTCCACGTTGTACTTCGAGGCCTTGAACGCCGCCGCGGGAATGCCCAGCGCCTCCAGGAACGCGTCGGGATCATCTTCCGGGGAATAGCAGCGCGTATAGAGGTCGAAGATGTGCGGAGTCTTCTCGACGAGACGCAGGTACCAGTAGGTTTCCAGCGCCCGAAGCTGGGCACGCCGTAGAAAACGGAGGGTCCCGCTATCCGGATCAAGCGCCCAATCCATAATCTCGGAAATGGCCGGGTACTCCTCGCACGGATGCCCCCTTGGAACGCCATTCCTCGACGCGGGCAGCAACTTGCCGGTGCAGGTGCATCTGCAAACTCCTCGGAGATGATCGGGACGCGACCTTCTTTGTACCAGGGATTGGCTGTCAATTCAAGCGGCAGGCATATCTTGGTTGCAACGTCCCTCCAGAAGGTGGCACAATGCGCCGTACCGTCGGTCGTGTGTATGTTTCTGCAGCGCGCTCTCATCGGATTACATTTCGGAGGTTGCTACGTGGCTAAGATCCTTCTGCTCCCGGGGGATGGCATCGGGCCCGAGATCGTCAACGAGGCCGTCAAGGTGCTGCGCGCCGTGGGGCAGCGATTCGCGCGACAGTTCGACTTTACCACCGAGCTGATAGGCGGGGCCGCCATGGATGCCCATGGTGTTCCACTGATGCCGGAGGTGATCGACGCGGCTCGTGCCAGTGACGCGGTATTGCTGGGGGCCGTGGGCGATCCCAAGTACGACGACCCCAACGCCAAGGTCCGGCCCGAGCAGGGACTGCTGACCATCCGCAAGGGGCTCGGTCTCTTTGCCAATCTGCGTCCTGTGAAGCTGTTAGATCCCTTGGTGGGGGCCTCCCCGGTCAAAGCTGAGGTGGTTAAGGGCACCGACATGCTGTTCGTTCGGGAGTTGACCGGCGGACTCTACTTCGGCAGGCCCAGTGAGACCCGGCAGACCCCAGAAGGGCTGGTGGCCGTGGACACCATGGTCTACTCCGAGAGGGAGATCGAGCGGGTGGTGCGGGTGGCCTTCGAGCTGGCGAGAGGCCGACGAAAGAAGCTCACCTCGGTGGATAAGGCCAACGTCCTGGAGAACTCCCGCCTCTGGAGAAGGGTGGCAGAAAGGGTCTCAGCCGACTACTCGGACGTGCAGTTGGAGCATGCCCTGGTCGATTCCAGCTCGATGCGGCTGATCAAGTCGCCGCGCGATTTCGACGTGGTGGTGACGGAGAACACCTTCGGCGACATCCTGACCGACGAAGCCTCCCAGGTGGCCGGCTCCATGGGGATGCTTCCTTCGGCCAGTCTCGGCGAGGGAAAGCTCGGCCTGTACGAGCCGGCCCACGGCTCCGCCCCCAAGCACGCCGGGAAAAACACCATCAACCCACTGGCCACTATCTTGAGCGCGGCTATGCTGCTTAGACACTCCCTGGATATGCCGGAAGCCGCCAATCTGGTGGAACGGGCCGTCGAGGGAACGGTAGCCGATGGCATCCGCACGAGAGACATCTGGGAGGAGGGCACTACCCTGGTGGGTACCTCCGGGATGGGGGATGCGGTAGCCCAACGGGTGCTGAATCCAAGGTGATGTGTAGGGGCGAAGCATCC
>DAHXJB010000541.1:0-9228 GCA_027372455.1 Chloroflexota bacterium
ATGCACGCCAACCGCCCGGCTGTAGCGCTCTACGAGCGAGCAGCGGACGCCATGCCCTCCAATCCCCTACTTAACCTCCCGCTGACTGATCCCAGATTGTTTACTCCTCTACGCAACGCGGCATATTCTCTGGGCTACCGACTGGTCTGAATGTGCTGAGGCGGCACAAGTTCCCGGCCCACGATCTTTGCCCGAGACGAGCTTCACTCATGCCTTCTGCGCGGTTGCACGATCCCGAACCGGCAGCGTGACGTTCCCGCTCCCACGAAAATGAAACACGAGAGCCGAACGGTACGAGATTCTCTCGTTTGGCCACGCCGGCCAGGTCGTTCATGGCGTAGACCGTGTACCCACCGCCGCCGTCCAGCTTCGTTCCCGCCTTCAAGTCCCCTGCGATGAACGGAAACTACAGGTGAAGTGGATAGCTTCCCACCTCTCGGGCGTAGTCGTACATGGTGATAATGTTGTCGATCGGAACGTCTGGCTGGATGTTGTGCACCGCCGCCAGCATGTAGCCCCCTCCCTGCCCCATCTCGGCCAGTCGACGGCGCACCTCCGCCTTCACTTCCTCCTGCGTTCCGTAGGGCAGCACTTTCTGGGTATCGATGCCGCCCCAGAAGGAAAGGCGATCCCCAAACTGCGCCTTCAAGCGGGCCGGGTCCATTTCCCTGGCTGAGACCTGGATCGGGTTCAGCACTTCGACGCCGATATCTATCAGGTCGTCGAGCAGTTGGTAGACGGAACCGCAGCTGTGCAGGGCTATTTTGGCATTGGGACACATCTCCCGAGCCTGTCGGAAGAAGCGGGCATGGCGCGGTTTGATCACCTTCCGGTAGGCCTCGGGGGACATCTGCAGCCCGCTCTGGGAGCCCAGATCGTCGCCGGTAAAGACGATGTCCACCAGATCGCCCACCTCCCTCAAGATGTTGTGGGCCATGGCGAGGGTGACGTCGAGGATGGCATCCATCAGGGCGCCGATCAGCGTCTGATCGGCCGCCATATCTATGTACCAATCCTGGAATCCTCGGAGATACTGGCTGATGTGGACCACGCCGACGGTCAGGCTGAGCACCAGGGCGTAATCGCCCTTTTGCCTTATCTCCAGGGCCCTCTGCCTCAGTCCCCTCGTGCGACCGGGGTCGTAGGGGTCCGGCCACGGGTGCTTGAGGATGTCCTGCCGTGTGATCTCCCCCGAAAGGACCGATCCCTGGAGGTCGTACCAGTAGGTGCCCTCCGGCTTGCTGCGCACAACTCCCCATTCGTCCCGGTAAGTTTCATCGTCCAGTTCCACGTCACCGCCCCGGTCTGGAGCCCCGGGCAAGAGGGACCTGACGTCCACGTCGAACCTCTCCAGGATCCGATCGTCCACGAGAACCGGTTGCATCATCCGATCGGAGATGATGTTGGGTGCCTCGATCCCCAGCCGTTGCTTCAGTCTGTCGTAGCCTGCCACGTGGATGCTGCTGTCGCGGCAGCCCCCCAGATCGATCGGCACCCGATCCGGCTCCTTGTGGTTCAGGGCCGCGAGTACCCTCTCTCGATGGGTCATTGTCGGTCTATCTGGGCTCATTTCTCTCTCCTTTAGCTGACAGGATCAAGGTATCACTCTTGGGTTGGGGGTCCGTGTTTCTCGCCAGAAGCCCGAGCAGATCGATATGGCACAGTGCTGAATCCCGAGGCGCCTGAAGCGGCTACAGGGGCGTTGTGCTGAAACGACATCCGATGTGCGGGCGGCGCAATTGTAGCACCTTATCGCCACCTTTATCTGCTCCAATGCGCATGCGTGATAGGATGGTTAGGTGAATAGACTGTCTTCGGCGAATCTGGTCGGTCCTCGCCGGCGGCTCAAGGATTGCCTATGTACGGTTCCTGAGATAGACTTCTGCGGCTGCGAGCCCGCGTCTCGCCGGTCTGAGTGAAGGTACTGGGGGTAGAAAGTGCGCTGTCCACGGTGTGGAACGGAGTTGCCGGATGCCGCCAGGTTCTGCATGCAATGCGGAACCCCGGTAGCTAGCAAAGAAGAGAAGCAGGTTCCCGAGCCCGAGTGGGAGATGTGCGAGGTGAAGATAGAGTCCAAGCAGGGGATCTCCTCTACGGAGTGGAGGTTCGTCGCCGAAGCAATCGGGCCGAGGGGCAGATACCAGGTGGCGATCACCGACTGGAGCGGAAAGGATCCGGAGAGCGACCTGGACACACTCGTCGACAGGCTCATTCAGGACGGCTGGGAATTCGTCGAAGCGGAGTCCTCCACGGTTGGTGGTGTGTTCCGCCGGCCGGCCGGCTGAGTTGAGGGACCCCCGAGAGCCGCGGTTCCGTCCGGCGGTTCGGCTGTTATCCGGCCGGCGCCGCGCCATCCCGATCGTCAAATTCCGCGGAATGGACGGCGTCGACCGTTGGGACCAGAAAGCAAGCCTTATCTCCTCAGTCGCGCCAGCACCGACTGAGGCAAGGAACGGTCTACCTGTGGGGATCTCAACTGGGCCAGCATCCCACCATCCACATAGATCAGCTGGCCGGTGATGTAGCTGGCATCGTCGGAGGCCAGGAAGGCGACCGCTCCAGCGACATCCGCTGGATCGCCAACCCTACCCAGCGGTATGGGCGCCGCTCGACGCACCCTGGCCTCTGGCCCCTGGACTTCGTGCTCATCGGTGTGGATGGCGCCGGGTCCCACCGCGTTGACGCGGATCCCGAAGGGGGCCAGATCCAGGGCCATGGCCCTGGTGAGAGCCTCGATCCCTCCTTTTGTCGCATCGTATGCCGGCTGCTGGCGGTGGGCCCGCGCGGCTCCAAAAGAGCTGATCGAGATGATGCTACCCTGCCGTCCCTGGTCAACCATCAGGTTGGCTGCTCGGTGCGAACAGAGGTAGATGCTCTTCAGGTTGGTGCGGATCACGGTGTCCCAGTGCTCCTCATCCATCTCCAGGAAATGGACCACCGGATTCGCCCAACCCGCGTTGTTTACCAGGATGTCGACTCCACCGAAGGCCCGCACCGTCGCATCGAACAGACGGTCAACCTCCTCCCGATAGCCCACGTCGGCCGCGACGGCCAGCGCTGAGGCCCCAGAATTCCTCAGGGCGGCGGCTACCGGCTCGATGCTCTCGGCCTTCCGACCGTTGACCACCACCATGGCTCCCTCGGCCGCCAGCCGCTCCGCGATGCCCCGTCCTATCCCGCGACTGGATCCGGTGACTATGGCAACTTTGCCCCGTACGCTCATCAAGTTCGAACCTCGTAGCAGCGACCTCTCCCCCCGAGGTCGCGGATGATATTTGGTAGCCGGCGATGGTCGGAGAGCCCCGTCCCGAGAGCGCTCAGGCGGCCGGAGCATGCCCGGCTCGGACCGAGAACCGAGACGAAGGAGATGCAGGCGCCAGCGGTCTCACAGTCCGTTTAGCCCTCGCGAATCTCCTGTCCCCGAAGGGGACCACCCAGCAGAAAGCTGATTACACAATAGTCAAAGGTTCCGGCCGCCAGTGGGACCAGAGCTATCACGGCCGTGAGCGCTCCTCCCGCACCGCCCCGCCTCAATCCGGTGGTTAGCAGTCCCAACCCGGCGCCAACACGCAGCCATCGGCCGGTGTCACTTGCGAGAAACCGAGCTACAGAGTTTGGCGTGGCCATTCCTCTTGATCCTCCTGCAGTGGAGTATCGGAAAGAACTTTGCAGTTCTGGGGAATGGCGCTAGCGCCATTCCCCAACCCCCAGCAGGCGCTACACAACCCTCCGACGGGCCGGACTCATCTCCTCGAGCCGTGCCAGGAGGCTCTTGATGGTGTTCTCCTCGCGCTTCAGCACCTCTCGTACCTCGTGTCGCTCCGTGTTGGAGATCTCCATCCGCAGGTCGGAGAGATGCTCGCCCAGGATCTGGATCAGCAACAGCAGCTCTTGCGGTTGCAGGTCGAACTGCATCGTCGAAGCCCCCTTTCGGCCCGATGTAGCGCTCCAGAATCCACCAGTGGCAGGATACGTACCCTTCGGGAGTAAGGGGAGCTACTGGGACGGCGGCGGCTGCGGGATGGCCGCCTCTATCGGCCACAGGTAGGCCTCTTTGGCGATGTCGCCGCCGTTCGCTATCGTGACATCCCCCTTCTTCGCCCATGGAACGTCCACCTTCCAGTATTGGAAGGTAGCCCTCTGAGCTCGGATCACGAAGTAGTTCCCCTCGTCGGCGTATGACTCCGGCAACCCGTACTGCTGCAGCCAGGCGGGGTTGGAGAGGAACCGCTGCTTTATGGCCTGGTTCTTGTCCAGGAAAGCAAGGTGCCGCGCTACAACCTTATCCCATGGCAACCCCGTATCCGGTTTGTTGTCCAGGGGCTTCGGTATCTGTCGGTATGTGAGCAACCAGTCGTCAAGCCCGCGATCGTGCATCAAGTCGAAAGTGTTAAGGAGATAGGCCTGCTTCACCTCTGGTCGCCATTGAAGAACCCCCTTCTGGAAGGCCTGGGTGGTGAAACCGTCCAGAACGAAGCGCTGAGTGACCGGATAACCCAACGCTTCCACTCCACCAAGCCGTTGGAACTCACTCCAGAAGTGGACATCACCGTCGTCGGTTACGGAGAAGCCGGCGGGGCTTGCCCCAAGGGGTCGTCCGTTGGCCTGGGTGAAGAAATGGCCGTTGGGGATGTCGTAGTCCAGGGGACGGTGGTGGTTCGCTGCGCCTGCAGAGCGAGGCATAGTCAACTCGTACCACTGACCTCCATCCAGCGACATCTTCAGCCGCGACCCGTTCTGGCTGAAGGGCACCTGGGTTCTAGTTCCCCCGTCCACCTTCACCAGTGAGTAGCTCGACCCCATCTTGGGGTCCCGAACCAGGGCGCCCGGATCGATGTCCAGGTTCGTATGCGAGGTGGAGTAGATCCTCATGACCTTGGGATCGGTCCAGGTGAGGAAGAGTTGAGAGAGTTTGTCGGCATCGAAGCTGACCCGGGAGCCATGGTAGCTGCTCGCGCTCAGGATGAGGGCGTCGCTCGCCTCGTAGGCCCAACGATAGCCGGGGGATGGATTGTCCGGCATGTACAGGTAGCCGTCGCCCGTCGGACCCCGGTTCAGATAGTCCACCAACCCCTCGATTGCGGGCACGATCGGCTTGGGAGAGCCGTCTGCCAGGAAGGCGCCGTAGGCGTTCTGTTTCGGATTCGCCCCTTCGGGAAAGTCGTTAAGCATCCACTTGGTGCCACCGCCCAGCCCTTCTGAGAACAGCAGCAGGTATACCGCGGTCTCGTAGTTGGCGCTTTCCTCCGGCGACATACCGGAGGTGGAAAAGCCGAACTCGCCCAGAATGACCGGTTTGGAGGGGAACGTGGAGCGGAGGTTGTCCAGAGACCTCGCAACGTCTGCCAGTCCCCTGCTGCTCGCGTTGGGGTAGCGGTGCACGGTGATGTAGTCCAGGGTGCCGTTGGCCGGCAGTTTCGCCATCGCGAGATCGCTGTAAGCCACGGTAATGGGATGCCGATTGTCGACCTTGCGAATCGCGTCGATCTGGGGCTGCAGCCACATGGCGAGGGAAGCGTTGACGGTCCCGAGCAGGCCGTCCCACTTTCGCCCTTCCGGTGAGTCCATGTAGTCCAGGATGGAGACCATGTAGTGCCGGGCGGTCACCCAGGCCCCGGCGGCCGACAGGAAGTCCTGATAGGCCTTTAGCGTGGTATCGGCGCCGGCCGTCTGGATGGGACACTTTGCCCCGCCGGGGTAGATGGCCGAGGCCAGATCGCTGAAGTGAGGCTCGTTCTTCAGGTCGTAGGCCAGGATCGTGGGGTTGCCGGCGTATCTTGCCGCGATGCGACCATCTATGGCGGCCACCTTCGAGAGATCCCGCTCGCCATAATCGTTGAGGTCGAGGATCACCTCCAGACCCTGCTTCTGGGCCAGGGAGAGGAAGGTGTCCAGCTTATCCCACCGGTTGGCCTGGATATCCTTGACCAGAGATGGCTGCACGAAGACCCGCACCGTGGAGAAACCCGCGTCGTGTGCCTTGCGCAGGTCGGCCGCGATCAGGTCTGGATTGAACTTCCCGTCGTCCCACATCTGCCAGGCTTGATCCGTGGGGCCCTCGTAGTTGATGGCCACCAGGAAGGACGGCCCCTTGCCCGGTAGGACCAGGCGGCCTCCCTGGATGGCGGCAGAAGAGGGCGTGGCCGCGTACGCCTCCGCGGATCGAACGGCTGCCGCCAGAAGCAGCAGCAGGATCAGCAAGGCTGCCGTGGCGACTACCCGCAGCCTGATAGATAACGCCATATCTCTGGAACCTCCAGAAGGGGGATGTTTGGGGATGAAAGTGGTGGGTGCTGTACGAGTATAACGCAGACAAGCCCGTTTTGTCGCACTATGTGGAGTGGCCAATTTGGGCTATTCGGGCGGACTCCGCGATAACTCTACCCGACGAGGGCCTCGACGCCCGCGCGGAATGCCCGCAGCGACCGGTCGATATCCTCGTCGGTGTGGACGGCCGAGATGAAAATCTTCTCTCCCACCCCGACGAAGATGCCATTCTTGATGGCCGTGCTGTAGAAGATCGCCGTTTTGACCTGATCGCCCGACCGAACGTCCTGCCAGTTGACGATCTCGCGGTCGCTGAACACCACCTGCAGCACCCCGCCCTCGCCGGTCACCTGGGCCACCAGGCCGGCGTCGGCCAGCATGCCCTGCAGCCCCGACTTCAATCTGGCGGTTGCCTGGTGGATCCTCGGATAGAGATTCTGCTCTTTCAGCACCTTGAGAGTCGCCACCCCTGCCGCCGCACCGACCGGATTTCCGCTGAGTGTGCCCGTCATATAGGTGTAGTCGGGCTGGCCCTTCCGGCTGTTGTCGCATAGGGACATGACCTCTTCCCTGCCGCAGACCGCTGCCAGGGGATATCCCCCGCCGATGATCTTGCCGAAACAGGCCAGGTCCGGCACCACTCCGTAGTACTCCTGTCCACCGCCCCAGGCAAAGCGGAAACCTGTCACTATCTCATCGAAGATCAGGTCGATGCCGTACCGGGAGGTAATCTCTCGCAAGAAGGGCAGAAAGCCCGGTTTGGGTGGGTAGGAACGCTGGAACGGCTCCACGATGACTGCCGCGAGATCCTTGTGGTTCGCATCGATGAGGGCCGCGGTGGTCTCCACGTCGTTGTAGGGTGCCACCAGCACCGTATCCGAGGCGGCGGTCGGAACCCCCGCGGATTCCACCCTTGGACTAGCGCTGTAGGGTTCGTTTGGCCAGATACTGAGTATGGCGTAGTCGTGAACCCCGTGGAAGCCGCCCTCGAACTTGAGCACCTTCTCCCGACGAGTGTGTGCTCTAGCCAGACGCATGGCGAAGAAGGTAGCCTCGTTACCGGAGCTGCAGAACCTGATCTTGTCGGCGCACGGAACGGCTGAGACGATCATCTCAGCCAGTTCCAGGATGGGTTCGTTGACGAAGTAGAAGGTGCTCGCTCGAGCAGCCTGCTGCTGAACCGCCGCAACCACGGCCGGGTGCGCATGGCCCAAGATCAGCGGGCCGGAACCCAGCAGGTGGTCGATGTACTCGTTTCCGTCCACGTCGTACAGCTTCGCGCCACGTCCGTAAGATGGCACGATGGCGAGCTCTCGCGACAAACCGAACATCCCCAGGGTGCCCCCTGGCAGAAAACGGGCGGCCTTGTCCAGCAGCTCCAATTGTTTCGAGCTTCGACTGTGGCTCTCCGATGACATCAGCGGTCTCCTTCTACTTCTGCTCACAGTTATGATTAGCCGCCCTCATTCGCCTCCCTCGTCCTCTTCGGCCAATCCCAGCGCCATCAGATAGCCGATAGCCCGCTCTGCTCTGGGGTATCGATGGACCAGTTGCCAGAAGTCCGGCGAGTGATTGGGCTGAACCAGGTGGGCCAACTCGTGGACCAGGACGTAATCTCTCACCCAGTCGGGCACTTTGGTGAGGCGATCCGACAGCCGGATGGTGCCGATATCGGGGGTACAGCTGCCGAAACGAGAGTGCTGGTTGGTGACGTACCGGACGGAAAGGAACTGAAGCTTTCCCTCGAAGTAGCGGCGGTTTAGCTCCCGAGCGCGGCTCATGAGATCTTCATCCCTCAAACGTTCGGCTCGCGAGACCCTTGCCCGGAGACGCGCAACCAGCCTGTCTACCAGCTCCTTCTCCCGATCGGGCGACATGCCCGCGGGGACCCGAACCTCCACCGTGTTGCCCACAAGCCGGGCTCCGACGGTCTTGGTTCTTCGAGGACTGCGCAGGATATGGGTACTCCAGGGTGGGTCAGACATGGGCCGGCAACGAGAGAGACTCCGTGAAGATTGGCGGCAATTAAAACAGGAAAAGGTGAAAGATGCAAGTGCGCCTGTTCACATATCGGCTAAGCTAACTCTTGCATGTGACGTTACGTCACCCTTTATGCTCCCTTCCGAAAGGAGGTGAAAGCCTTGGTCCCAAGAGAATACCCAACCAGCCGCTTTGCCAGCAGGGCCGGAGTCACCGTCCGTACCCTCCGCTACTACGACCAGATAGGGCTGCTGCGGCCCTCTTCGGTAACCGAATCCGGCCACCGGCGCTATGCCGACCGGGACTTGATCAAGCTGCAGCAGATCCTGGCCCTCAAGTTCCTGGGTTTCTCCCTGGAGCAGATCAGGGAGATCGTTCGAATCGAGTCGCTTGAGGTGGGGGAATCGCTGGAGATCCAGAAGCGGATGATGGTCGAGAAGAGAGAGCAGGTGGATGCGGCGATTCGGGCCATCGATCGGGCTCAGCGGTTGATGGCGCAGCGAGGCGAGCTGGACTGGGAATCGCTGATACAGGTGATCAAGGTGACGCAAATGGAGAAGCAGCAGGACTGGGATTGGCGGAAGTACTACTCCAAGGAGGCGTGGAAGAAGATCGAGGAGCGCCAGCGCAGCTACTCGAAGGAGCAGGCTGAGGCCGATGCGCGCCGTTGGCAGGGGGTGATCGACGGGATGAGGGAAGCGGCCAGGCGGGGCGAGGATCCGGGGAGCCCGGTTGCGCAGGAGCTGGCCAGGCGATGGACAGAGCTGGTGAACGAGTTCACCCAGGGAGATCCTGAGATCGCCAAGGGGCTCTCCCGAGTCTGGGCCGATCCGCAAATGCCCTACCAGGGACAGTTCGAAAGAAGTGGCCCGGAGGGCGAGTTCATCCAGAAGGCCCTCGAGATCTACAAGGGCAGGTAGGGAGGGCGGGTGAGGGCTGAGGCTGCGATACGGAACGGTCAGCCCTCACCCTGACCCTCTC
>DAHXJB010000580.1:0-1676 GCA_027372455.1 Chloroflexota bacterium
TCGCCGGCGCCTTCATGGCCTTCATCCTTTCTTTTGACAACGTGCCGGTGTCCATCTTCCTCACCGGCACGCATGTCAGCACCTTCCCCGTGGCCCTCTACTTCTCGCTGGAGTTTGAACTGAGCCGCATCCAGTACGCGGTGGCCACCCTGGCCACCATTTTCTCCACGGTGCTCGTGCTGGTGGTGCACCGCTGGCTGGGCGGTGCAGGGGCGGCGGCGCACGAGTAGGGGGGGTGTACCGGAGGCCGTACCATCGCTGGTTGCATCAAAAAGGCGTCCCGTCAAGTCTCACCCGGCAATCTTGCCGGGTGTCCGTTTTTTGTGGCGCTCCAGGATACCTGCCTAGTAGAGTGATTCCTAAATATTGACAACATACATGGGGCGTGGTATGCTAGAAGCAACCTACCAACAGGGGGAGATGTTGCATGCCCGCCCATGGTACCAAAGCGACCTTGACCCTGTCAGACGAAGATCGTCGCTACCTGGAGCAGGTCCAGGATTCGCGCACGGAGGAAATCCGGCGCGTCGAGCGGGCTCGGATTCTGGTCGCGTACGGCGAGGGTCTGCCGATCGCCCGCATTGCGCAGACCCTTGGAGTATCGGTTCCCACCGTGTACCGCTGTGTGAAGAAGGCCTTGGCTTTCGGCCCCCTGGCTGCCCTGGACGATTTGCAGCGGCCCGGACGACCGCTCCGCATCACCCCCGAAGCTCGCGCCTGGGTTGTGGCGTTAGCCTGCAGCAAACCAAGAGACTTAGGCTATTGTTACGAGGTCTGGACAGAGCGATTGCTGGCCCAGCATATCCGCCGCGAGGCTGTCGCTCAAGGCCACCCGTCGGTCGCCCAGATCAGTCCTGGGACGGTATCAAAGATTCTGAAGGCCCAGAACCTCCACCCCCATCGGGTCCGGTATTACTGTGAGCGGCGCGACCCCAATTTCGAGCCCAAGATGGTACAGGTACTGCATGTTTACCAACAGGTGGAATTGGATTTTGCCAACCCGGAGGCTGCCGATCCCGCTATCGTCCGCGTCAGCTATGACGAGAAGATTCAAGCCATCGGTCCCACTACGCCCGATCGGCCACCCGTGCCCGGGGAGCATCCCACGTGGAGCCGGGACTACGAGTATGTCCGACATGGCACCGTCAGCAGCCTATTGGCGGGGCTTGATCTGGCCACGGGAGAGGTCATCGGGCTGGTCCGGGACCGGCATCGCAGTCGCGAATTCGTCGAGTTTCTCCAGACGCTGGACGCCAAATACCCCAAGGACGTGCGTATCCAAGTGATCCTGGACAATCATTCGGCCCATACCTCCAAGGAGACTCGGGCCTACCTGGCCACGCTTCCCAACCGCTTCGAGTTTGTCTTCACACCGGTGCACGGCTCCTGGCTGAACCTGATCGAGGTGTTCTTCGCCAAGATGACCCACCAGGTGCTCCGCCACATCCAAGTTACCTCAAAGGCAGAACTGGTGCGACGCTTGGAGCAGTACTTGCGGGAAGTTAACGAACAGCCCGTGCGGTTTCGATGGACCCACTTCACGCCCTTAGCAATCGCAGAGCAGAACGCTATTTAGGACTCACTCTACTAGTTTGCTAAGACCGGCGGAGCCTCCCTCGCCCCAGGAGGGGATTGCACCGGCCGAGGCGAAAACATGAGTATGCACACTCCCTCTG
>DAHXJB010000604.1:0-4830 GCA_027372455.1 Chloroflexota bacterium
CCAGTTGCGAAGCCGGGCGGGGGCTGACGCCGAGGATCCCATCAGCCCTAGCGCCTTCGGTGTGTCTGCAGTCATTTTGCCTCCCTCTGGCTCACGACATTGCTGCTGATCTCGGGAGTTGGCGTGGCTTCGCCCGCAATGTGGCTGCAGTCATGCGGTACCCGAGCTATCGCCATCAACCTGGGTCATGGCCAGCGTGAGGATGAGGAGGTGAGCCACTCCTCATCCTCACCCGGCTTGAGGGTTACTTGGTATAGATGAACCGGGCAACCTCGGGCTTGTCCACGTTCTCGCGCGTTATGAGTTGGTAGCCTGTCGGAATATGCTTCGGGACGCTGGTCACGCCGTCGAGGTGGGCGCTGCCCATCATCACCGCAAGGTAGCCCATATCGAACGGCTTCTGCGCGATGACGAGGTCAACGACCTTGGCCTTAAGCTTGGCGATGGCATCCTCGGTAGCGTCGAACGCCACTACCTTGACCTTGCCCGTCAAACCCATGTTCTGCACGACCTGCCCAGCCCCTTCCGCGCTGAACACATTGGTACCAAAGATTCCGGCCAGATCCGGCACGCGCTGCAGGACCGCCTGCGTCTGCGCCTGCGCCTTGGACGGGTCATCCTGGTTGAAGTCCACGCCCACCAACGTGATGTCGGGGTACTTCTTCAGTTCGTCTTTGAAGCCCTGCACTCGCTGATCTGTTGTGCTGGCGCCCGGCACCGTGTTCTGGACGTAGACCTTTCCCTTTTTCCCTATGGCTTCGGCGAGGGCATCGGCGGCAATCTTCCCACCTTCGACGTTATCCGAAGCTATGTAGGACAGTGGGAACTTCACGGGACCGTTGGCGTAATCGCCATCTCCAATGTACGTGTCAACGGTCAAGATCGGCAAGCCGGTATCGCTCGCTTTCTTGAGCGGAGCTATCATCGCTTCCTTGTCGGTTGGGGCAAGGAACAGGAAATCCAGGTCGCCGCGAGCGACCAGGGCATCCAGCATGGGAGCTTGCACCGTGGTGTTCCACGTGCTCGGAATCTGGGTGATGAGCTCTATGCCCAGCTCATTCGCCGCTAGCTGTGCCCCACGCTGGATGGTGTAGTAGAACGGATCCTGCACCCCCGCAAGGAACGCGAATTTGCGCTTCTTGCCTGTGGTTGCGGGCTTTGCCTGAGCGGCCTTAGCGGGTTGAGCGGCTGCTGCGGCCTGTGCAGGCTGAGCGGGGGCCGCCGCGGCAGCCTGCGTAGGTGCCGCTTGTTGGGCCGCGGGTTTCGCCTGGGAAGCGGGCGTCGGTGACTGCGCGGGTGCCGAAGCGCAGGCAACGCCGAGCAGGGTGAGAACAACGACAACGCCTAACAGCAAGGAGAGATGCTTCGGTCTCATGGGACTTTCCTCCACCCATCATTCTCAACAGGATACGGTTAACCCCATCGCCATTGATCCGAAAGCGCCAGGCGTGTTCTTTTCTGCCCCACCTCCCTCTAACACGGGAAGCCGTGTCCGACGAGACGGCCGAACTGGGCGGCAACTCCCCCGGCCGGCAAGGCCGGGCGGCTGTCCGACCGTCAATCGGTCTCGCGAAATCCCGAACTCTGAAACAGCTCTCGCAAGACGAGACTGAAGGCCCCGATAACCAGAGCATCCGTTCCCAACCCGCTCAAAAGGGTCGGGATCGGCTGTTCCCCGTGGGACATGCATCTTTGGCTGACCTGCTCTTGCACCCTGTTCAAGATGAGATCGCCGACCAGTCCGATCTTTCCTCCTAGGACGACAGCGTGTGGATCGAAGGCGTTGATCACGTTGACAACGCCAACGGCAAGCGCATCCGCGATGGCATTCAGTACATCCAGTGCCACTCGATCGTTTTGCAGGGCGGCCTGTGCCACCAACTCGAACGTGATTCGATCCAGTTGGCCCTCTACCAGCTCCTCGACCAGACTCTCTTGGCCCGAGGTGATCGCCTCATAGACCCTGCGCTCGGCCACCACCGGCGCGGCGTACAGTTCCAGGCAGCCGCGATTGCCGCAGCCGCAGCGTTCGCCGTTTAACTCGACAGTCGTATGGCCGATTTCGCCCGCGACGCTGTGGTCGCCGCCGTAAACGTCGCCATTGATGACGATCCCCCCGCCAATGCCATCTTCCATCAGTATGTAGGCGAAGTTGTCCAGATCTCGCGCGACGCCGAACCATTTTTCGGCGAGCGCCGCCGCGTTCGCATCGTTGTCCAGAAAGACCGGAAGGCCCGTTTCTCGTTCGACGATCTCGCTGATCGGGAGATTGGACCAGCCCGGAAAGTCGGGGGGGCTGATCAACGCGCCTCGGCGGGCATCCAATGGACCTGGAGCGCAAATCCCGACCCCACGAATCTTCTCGCGGTCAACCCCCGCTTCGGAGATGAGGGTTTGAATGAGTCCGAGAAGAGCGGGCAACGTTGTACTAACGGGGTGGGACAAAGAGGAAGAGGTAATGGTCTGTCTCGTCACCCTCTGCAGATCGAGATCCGTCAGCATCCCTTGCAGGTTGTGGCGCGCCAGCCGCACCGCAACCACGTACCCTTGCTGGGATCGAATGCGCAGGAGGGAAGAAGGGCGGCCCTTTCCCGATCCCGTCAGGCCGGCCTCTTCGATCAGCCCCTGCTCCAGCAGCGAGCGGGTAATGTGCGTGAGTGTCGAGGGATTCAGACCGGTGCGTTTTGCCAGTTCGGCACGCGAGATAGCCCCGGCCTCGCGGATGCTCCGGAACACAACCGCGCGATTAACGAGTTTGACATCCTTGAGATTCCGGCCAACCTGCCCGCTTGAGGAATTCAAAGGTGAGGCCAACTCAACTCCCTATCTTGCCGGTAGCCAGGCTGTGGTGACGACGAATCCGTGTGGTCGAAAGGGCTCGGTTTCCTGGACCGCCTCAAGAAAGACCCTCTGCTTAAGCCGCCTCGATGGGACGGGACTGGTCTGATCCCGAAGAGTGTCTGTGCCCGCTAGGTGGAAGCCGCGAAAGTTCCGATGCCCGAGGAGAACAGCGCCCGCGTGGACGTCAGGGATAATTGCTTGAATCAATCAATATATACTACAAGAAGTACCTGGTGTCAAGCCCATCAGCAGCTTGGTTGAGGCTTGGAAACCGGCAACCTATCCGCAACCGATCGGTCAAGTCACAAGCTCAAGAAGAGATGGTCGCCAGCCGATATACATACCTGTACCATTTCCTGACATGGGAGGCTACGAACGTGGTTGACCACACCGCATCCACGGGTGTCCGTCGCATATTGGATCCTCGCAACTGGTCCCTCACGGTGCAGTTTACCGTTTTCACTACCGTCGTTATCGCTGGCGTGCTAGCTCTGTACAGCTACCTTGCCACCGAGCGGATCGATGCATTACCTACCATGGCAGGCCTTGTCCTCGTGGTAGCCCTTCTTTCCTTCGCAATGGCTGCTTTGATCACGCGCCCGCTGGCGCGACAAGTGGAGGCCGTTGAGCGAGTGGCTGATGGTGACCTGTCCTTCTCCAAGGACGATGACCTGGTGTCGGCGGCGGGCGACGGGGCGCCACAGAAGGCCGGCGAGCTCGACGTCGATCGGATGGCCCGTGAGGGGCTGGAGCGCAATAACGCGGAGAAGCTGAAACTTGCACACCAGATCGCCGCGGATCCTGGAGTCGTGGCTGCCCTTCTTCGGTCCGGCGACCTCGCGGCAGTCAACCAGCTGTTGGTTCGGCACATGGCTTCCTGCGCGGATCTCAACTACCTGTTCATTTTGGACTCCAAAGGGACGTGCCGTGCATCCTCATCTGCGAGAGGGTCGCAGCGGTGAGCGAGGAGACTTCCGCTTCTACCGAGGAAGTGAGCGCCTCTACCGATGAGATCAGGGGGCAGATGGCGCAGATCTCCACGATGGTGCGAGATCTGGATGCGTTGGCAGACGAGCTTCACCGCATGATCGCCAGGTTCAAGCTGCGCCCGGGATCGAAGGCAACCTCTGCAGCGGTGGCTGCGAGGGAGCGGCTTCGGGTGGTTACTCGCTGACGCTGCGTGTAAGGGGTCGTTCCTCTCCCGGGAGCCGGCATGGTTCAGCGACGGTGTGCCAGTGGTAGGGGCGAGCGGCGCTCGCCCTGGGGCCAGGATGGGCCACTGGAGCCACAAGGGCGACCGGCCGGTCGCCCCTACTGTTACTCTGTCTCGCCGTTTCTGTGAACCACGCCCGGGAGCTTGGATTGCGGTTTGCTGTTTGAGAATAGGCTGGTGGTCTGGTAGCTGCACACCAGGGGGTAGCTTGTGGCCGTTGGGTCGCTTGAGGGGACTGCGCACGGAGAAAGGCACGACCATGGGAAGCATGACGAAGAGAGAGCGGATCGATGCCACCTTGAAGGGGGAGCCGGTCGACCTGGTTCCCATCAGCTTCTGGCGGCATTTCTACCTTCAGGAGAGGGATGCCGGCCTGCTGGCCGACGCGTTGTTGGCGTTTCAGAGGGAGTATCAGTGGGATTTCGTGAAGGTCAACCCCAGGGCTTCCTACCATACGGAGGGCTGGGGTAACCGGTATCAATACAGCGACGATCCCAACGCGGCGCCCACCCGGGTCAGTCATCTGGTTCGCGGCCGGGAGGATTGGGCCAAAGTTGGGGTGCTGGATATCTGGAAGACGGAGCCGCTGAAGCAGCAGCTGGTGCTGCTGGAGTTGATGAAGGAGGGTCTGCAGGACGAAAACGTGTACTTCATTCAGACGGTCTTCTCGCCCCTGGCCGTTGCCCACAGGTTGGCCGGCCACTCCAGGGAGAGGCTGATTCAGGCCATGGAGGAGGAGTCTAAGGAACTTCACGCCGCCCTGGAGGCCATCACCG
>DAHXJB010000011.1:0-7397 GCA_027372455.1 Chloroflexota bacterium
CTTCGCTCAGCATGACACGGTCATGGCCTCGGCGGTGCACTTTGTGGCTTCGGCAGGGGGAAGACCAAAAGACCCTGCCGAAAAATCGGAGACCCCTGGACAGAACGCTCCGATAGTCCTAAAGTGAAGCGTCAGGCGGCTGTCACCATTTCGCCAGCAGCTATCTCCAAGTTCACCATGGACTAGAAGCGTTTCCGCAGGAGGATTCCGGCCACATGCAGATGACCTCTCGACAACGGGTGCTCGCGGCAGCATCCCACCAGGAAGCAGATCGCATCCCGATGGATTTCGGCGGGCGGGTCAGCACCCTTCACGCCTATGCACAACGGGAGTTGAAGAAACATCTGGGGCTGGAGGGGGGCGAGGAGACGATTCGCGGCTACATGACCTACACCGTCGAGCCCGATCCCAGGCTGGTGGAGAGGTTCGGCCGAGATACTACCCCTTTCTATCCGAACCCGGGCAGCGGATACGAGTTCCGGATTGACCCCGCGACCAACAGCTACCGGGATGAGTGGGGCGTGGGGTACAGGATGCCTGCCGATGGCTACTACTACGATCCGTTCGACTTCCCTCTGGCTGATGCCGAGACGCCGGCGGATCTCGATCGATTCCCGTGGCCGGATCCCCGCGACCCAAACCGAATGCGAGGGGTCGCGGAAGAGATCAAGGCCACCCGCGCCGCGGGGCAGAAGGCTATCATGCTGGGTGCGCCGACTCTAGGTCTCTGGCTGCTGCCCCAGTTCCTTCGGGGGATGGAGCGCGCCCTCACGGACCTCGCCCTCGATCGCGGGTTGGCGGAAGGGCTGGCAGAGCGGATCACCCAGTGGTACGAGGAGTACTGGGACAGCGCCCTCGCCGAGGTAGGACCCTACGTGGACTTCGTGCACATGGAAGGGGACCTGGGAGATCAGAACGGGCCGCTCTTCTCTCCACGGGTCTTCCGGGAGATCTACAAGCCGAGACTTCGGCGGGTGGTAGACGCCATCAAACGGCATACCTCTGCCAGGATCTGGCTGCACTCCTGCGGATCCGTCTATTGGGCGATCCCGGACCTCATCGACGCCGGGGTCGAGGTGCTCAATCCAGTGCAGGTGAACGCCGCCGAAATGGATAGTGCGCGGCTCAAGCGAGAATTCGGGAAGGATATCACCTTCTGGGGTGGCGGCTGCAGCCCCGTGGTTCTGCAGTTCGGCTCTCCCGCCGACGTGGAGGCCGAGGTACGCCATCGCATCGCCGACTTTGGGCCTGGTGGCGGCTTCGTCTTCGCCTCGGTTCACAACATACAGGCTAACGTTCCTCCAGCCAACATCGTGGCGATGTTCGAGGCAGCGCACCGGTACGGCGCATACGGGTCCTGAGCAGACAATCCGATAACCTCCGTCCCGGCCTCAATGCGCGGCGCTGCTGCAATCCTCCGCACAGCGCCGCGCCAGCTATCGCCGTCCTCCAGAGTGCGGACCACACCCGGTGGTTACACGACTATGGGTTCTGAGGGCCAGGAGGCGTCTGATAGTCGCCGAACCAGCCGGTGACGTTGTTGAGGGCTTTCTGCATGTAGTCCCTGAACTGGCCCTCAGGATTGGAGGTGGTGTCCACCGCCGCGATGACATCCTGCTGTCGGGTGAGGGCCTGGGTTTCAGCAGCGATGGTGTTGGTGGGCTGGCCCTGGTAGTACAGCGACATGAGCACGGCGTTATGGACGATGACGCCCGCCACCCACTCGGTCTGCTGGTCCTGATACCCATACCAGGACTGCACGTAGGCCGCGGCCTCGTTGAAGTCGAGGGCGTGGTTCGGATAGTCGTTGTAGGCAGTGCTGCTATCAATCAACTGAATCTTGTAGACGTACTGCTTGACAATGGAGTAGTTGTAGGGTGACTTGTTGGCCAGCAGGTTCAAGGCGTCGCTGATCACATTGATGAACTGGGGCGACCCCTCAATGTCTATGTTAGCCGGGGGCTGGGGCGTTGGCGTCACGGCAGGGGTGGGAGTAGCCACCGGGGTGGGGGTAGCCGGAGCCGGCGTGGGCACCACCACACCATCCTTCTCGAAGGCAGCGAAAAGGTTGGTGCCGGGCAGATCCGCGGGTCGGGACACCCCGTTGGGGACGCTGTTGTTGTACTGCTGGTACAGTTTGCTGCCCTGGGCCTCCTGAGCCAGATCGGCCGGCAGGTTCTGGCCCGTGATAATCGACTTCAGATAGTCTCCCAGCAATATCCCCTGGGTGAGCCCCGTGGTCTTGTCGAAGTGCATGATCCCCCGCTGGAAACGGAGGTACACAAAGTTGCTATTGTTGGGGTCGTACGCCGGGCTGCTTGTGGGCAGGCCCCAGATCTCCAGGTTGATGAGGGGCAAGAGAGCCGTGTTTCCCCCATTCGGGAAGGCATCCTGAGCCGTAACCGTGTTCATGAACGTAGAGAAGAAGTTAGTGTTCATCCCCTGCCAGTTGTCCGGGGCGTTGGCCTTGACGAAATCGATGGCCTTGGATGTGTAGTCCGGGTCAGAAGGGAAAGGAGCCGGCGCCAGCAACTGAGGGTCAGCAGCAGGGAAGGTGGAACCGTTGATGCGAGTGTAAGGCAGCAGATCGTTGCTCAGCAGGTTGAGAAGGCCGACACCTCCGTCGGGCTGGATCTGCAGCACGGCTCGCTGGAAGAACTGGACCCTCGTGCCCATGAAGTCGAAGTCCCGCGAAATCGGGTACCCGAATACCCTGACTCCGCCTCGGTGGTTGAAGTAGTCCAGGATCTTGTCGTTGGTGATGGAGTAGCCCGTTTGTGGGAACGGCGTTGCGGCGGCCGCCACCGGGGTGGACAGCAAAGCAATGGACGCGAGCAAAGCAAGGCACAGAAGGCTGATTTTTCGCAAGACGGTGACTCCCTTCTCCGAAGCTTCGTACAGCAATCTGAGGAAATGGGTGAGACTTGAGGGACACAGGGCCGACCAGCGCCAGCCTACACCTTCGCACCGCGGATTGTACCACGGCCCGCAACCCTCTTCTACAGGTGAATGTGCAGCCTGTCGCAGCATCCAGCCGATCGGAACGTCACCGATCAAGTCACCCCACCAGATCGGCAGCAGAGGCAAAATTTCGCAGTTTCTGACTGACTCATGGCAATAGCAATAGCCCATTTGTGCTATACTTGCGCGGCTGGTTCAACAAGGAAGGAACCCGGGCTGTGTCACCACCCACGATGGTCTAGGCCTGAAGGAGGACTTCTGATGCGAGCAGATGCCAGAATCCGCACAGCTGTGATCGTCTTCGCCGTGCTGAACCTTCTAGACATCGCCTCCACCTATTTCGCTTTGAAGGCCGGTTTTTACGAAGGCAACCAGATCCCCTCGCTATTGCTGGCTGCAGGTGGAGAATCGGCGATGTACCTGTTCAAGGCCCTGGTCTCTCTTGTCGTGATCGCAACGGTGGTGAAACTGAGTCCTCATTTCACGAGGCTGGGATACGGCCTGTACGCAGCGAACTTGATCCTGGCCCTCGTGGTCATCCAAAACCTGGCCCAGCTGCTGGCCGCCTGATCCAAGAACCAGATGAAACAGCTTGGCCCTTTCCCAGTTCGTTTGGATTCCTGACAGAATAGCGTTTGTCACGTGTAGCAAAGTGCCCCGATCCCACTCCGAGGTGTTCCATGGCCGAGGAACTCAGGATAAGGCTCTCCAAAGGCGGCAGGATCGCGATCCCAGCGGAATACCAGCACGCACTGGGTCTACGCCCAGGCGACGAACTACTCCTTAGACTTGAAGATGATCAGGTTCGGATCTCGATCTTGAAAGAGGACGGCGCAGGCCCATTACAGGAAGCTGAAGCTGATGCTATCAGATCCGGCTAGTTGTTGGACCATACCATGACGATCAACACAGCTACTCCGACAAGGCCCAGAAGCGCCCCCATGCGAAGCGAGACCGGATCGAGAGGAGTAGCCGCCAAGGGCGTAGGTGAAGCTCCCGAGGACCGCAGCCGGACGGGTGCAGCATGGACCGTTGGGGCTCCAGAGGGGTCAATCGCCGCGCCTCGGCCAGCCATCTATCCCCTCCGCGCAACATAGCACATCCCGCGCGTCCGGGGCGTCTACGACGCAGCCTTCTTGCGCCTTCTCGGGCGCGGTTGCTTCTCTCGCGATGGTCCAGCGTACCCCTCGGCGACGGCTTGCAGCGCCCGTTCGGCCCTCTCCGGTTCTGTTTCCGGACGCTCCTCGGCCCCATGTTTGGCTACCTTAGCCAGGTTCAGGGCGGATCGAATGAGCGCCAGATGGGTAAAGCCCTGGGGAAAGTTGCCCAGCAGTTCGCCGGAGTCCGCGTCGATCTCCTCGGACAGCAGCCCCACATCGTTGGCATATCCCACCACATGCTCGAATTGATCCCTCGCCTCATCAAGCCTGCCACTCATGGCCAGGGTATCCACCAGCCAGAAACTGCAGACGGCGAAGGTCCCCTCCTTGCCGGGCAGGCCGTCGTTCATACGATAGCGGTAGACCAATCCGTTCTGGGTGAGGTCGGCCCGGATACGCTCCAGGGTCGACTGCATCCGCGGATCTGTGGCCGGCAAGAACCCCATGGTAGGAAGGGTGAGAGCCGTGGCATCCAGATCGGATCCGCCCAAGGTCTGGGTAAAGGAGTTCAGTTTCTCGTGGTATCCTCGTGTGAGGATCGCTCGGCGGATCTCGCCGCGGGTCCGATGCCACTCTTCCATCGGTGCCGGCAGAGCATACTCGTGGGCTAGCCTGATGCCCCTGTCCAGAGCCGCCCAGCACATCAGTCGGGAATAGAGGAAATCCTTCTTGCCAATCCGCATCTCCCAGATCCCGTTATCCGGCTCCTGCCAGCGCTTCGCAGCCGCCTCCACAAATCCCCTGAGCAGACTCCAGGCCTCCTTCGAGGGCCTCTCTCCCGCGAGGATGTGCTTGCGATTCCGCATCCTTTTGGCGCCGCCGCCCCGATAGTGCATGTAGGCGGCCCTCAGGATCTCCCCGAAGATGTCGAGTTGCAGCTGTTCGGCAGCCTTGTTGCCGGCCCGCACCGGGCGCGAGTGGCGGTAACCGTCCAGATGATCCAGGTTGTGCTCGGGCAATCCCCTCTTGCCGTCCAGGGTATACATGATCTGCGGCGGCGAGCCTGGGTCCGCGGAATGAGCGGCGTGCAGCCACCGAAGGAAATCTGTCGCCTCCTCCTGATAGCCGACGCTCATAAGAGCGTAGAGGATGAGTGAGGCATCGCGCAGCCACGAGTAGCGATAGTCCCAGTTGCGGATGCCTCCGATCTCCTCCGGCAGAGATGAAGTGGGAGCCGCCACCACGGCCCCCGTTGGCTCGTAGGTCAGTAACTTCAGAACCAGAGCGCTGCGCAGCACTTGGGATCGGTACGGCCCGCGGTAGGTGAAGTCTTGCACCCATCGGTCCCAGTACTGCCGAGTGCGCTCCAGCTGAGCGTCGTAGTCCCCCGGGAGCAAAGCCTCCTGGGCACGGTCGGGATCGTCCGCCTCGGTCAGCGCCACCCACTTGCGTTCCCCTGCCGACAGGTGAAACCGCCCTTTCGCCCCACCTTGCCCGTCCTGCTCCAGCCGAACCCCGGGGGTGGTCAGGGTAAGGAACTGCCCCTTCGCCCCGGCCACCACTCCACCTTCCATCACCGACAGCGTGGCCTCCTCCCGGACGAAGTTGAAGGTAGGCTTGAAGGCGACCTCCATCTCCAGGTCAGCGCCGTCCGACTCCACCAGCCGCAGGATCCGGCGGGAGGTGCCGACCTCATATCCCTCCTGCCGCGGCAACCGACTGTACACCGGCATCAGGTCGGTCACCCGCACCCGACCGTGTGGAGTGGAGAATGTGGTCTCCAGGACGTTGGTATCGCCGAGATAGCGGCGGGAGGAAGCATCGAAATCCACGGGGGCCAGTCGAAAGTAGCCGCCTTTGTGGACGTCCAACAACCGGCAGAAGACGGCCGGGGCATCGAACCGCGTCGGGCAGTACCAGTCCATGGAACCATCGAGGGAAATCAGGGCCGTCGTGTGGCAATCCCCGATAATGGCATAGGCCGAGATGGGAAGGTACTCTCCAGAAGCTTTGAGGTCTTCACCCATATCTTACGTGGTTCCCCCCATTACTCTTCGCGCTCCCAAACCGAGTCCCAGCAACAGCGCGCCGATCGCACCGACGGACAGGGCCACCTGGGCAGGAACCGGGAGCAGACGGGTAGCGCCGAGAGCCGACCGAATGGCCGGGACCACCGGCTGGGGCGCATCGAACTCCAGCACACTGTCGAGCGCCCGAGTCTGCCCCATCACCTTCAGAGCCGTGTGGCCGAGTCTGGGAATCCGCAGCCCTACCTGCATCCCATCTTCCAGATTGTGCAGCACCGGGTGGCCGGGTATAAACATCACGTCGGGATGGTGCTTCTACCGAAGGCGGCCATCCAGACGACGCGCCGACTGGATTCCCGCTTGCGCGGGAATGACGGTTTCGAACTCGTCCTCATGCCTGCGAAGTCGCGTATCCAGGGTTCTATCCGCGCTCGCCCCTCCGCTTTCGCGGGGATGATCAGGGGCAGACTATCCAGGGCCAAGTGCTCAAGCCCTGGCTGCCTGCCCGGCAATCGGTCGGGATTGCAGCTCTCCACGTGGAATCGCCCATCGGATCCAGCCCGCCTGGCGCGCGGCCAGGGCCGATATGGTGATCGAGGGATTGGAGGCCCCCTGTGTGGGCATAAGACTGCCATCCGAGATGAAAAGGTTGGGAACATCCCAGGAGCGCCCCCATCGGTCCACCACCGAATCCTCGGGGATGAACCCCATGCGGCAAGTCCCCACCAGATGGGCAAAGCGCTTCTCCCACTCCACCTCCACTGCCCCTGCCGCCCTGAGCACCTCCTCCGCCCGAGCCACACCGGCACGCATCACCTTTTCATCGTTCTTGAAAAGGCTGAAGTGAGAGTATGGAACCGGCAGACCGTAGCGGTCCTTCAGGGTGGGGTGAAGCTCGACGTAGTTCCGCTCGTCGGGCAGTATCTCCCCCAGCACGCCGATGCAGGCATGGTGGTTGTAATCCTGCATGTCCTCCAACAGCTCCAAGCCGAACCGCCCGTCCTTGCTCACCAGCAGATGGGAGAAGGAGATGGGAAGGGGGGCAACAGTCTGGAGGGCGTACCCACGGACGAAGTCGTTCCTTGGATCGGTCTCATAGAACTGTTCGGTACAGGCGCAGGCTGGAGGTGCCTTGTACTGGCGGATCATCTTTTCGAAACGTCCCCACACTACCGGTCCGGCCTGCGCCATCAGGTTCTTTCCCACGAGCCCGCTGCTGTTGGCCAAACCGTTCGGGAACCGGCCGGACTTCGAGTTGAGGAGCAACCGAGGCGTCTCGATTGCGTAGCCCGCCACCACCACCGCCCGG
>DAHXJB010000043.1:0-5150 GCA_027372455.1 Chloroflexota bacterium
GTGGAGATGATCCGTGTGGGTTCGAGTCCCACCTTCCCCACTGATGGCAGAAACGGTTCGAGAAGCCTGCGGGTGACTCTGTTTCTGCCGGCTAGAATAGTGCGGAAGTGGCTCAGTGGTAGAGCATCTCCTTGCCAAGGAGAGGGTCGCGAGTTCGAATCTCGTCTTCCGCTCCGCGGTTCAGTTGTGTCGAGGCAGGGGATACCTTGCCTCGCTTTTCCTTAAGCAGATAGGCGCCAACTTTGGGCTCTTTGTTGGAAAGAGCCCAATTGTGTAGTAGCCACCTCAAACCGTGTAGCAGCAAGAAGGAGATGACAGTTTCGTGAAGGTAACCGCCTCTGAGATCGAGGGCAGTCAGGTCGTCCTCGACATGGAGATTGAACCCGAACGCCTGGACAAGGCAATGGAGAGGGCCTATCGCCGGGTGGCTTCTCGAGTCAATGTGCCAGGGTTCCGCCGAGGCAAGGCACCTCGTGTCATGGTGGAGCGGCTAGTGGGACGCGAAGCGCTCATGAACGAGGCCATCGAAATTCTTATCCCAGAAGCCTACGATGAGGCGGTCCGCGAAACCGGTATCGATCCCGTGGACCAGCCGAAGCTGGACATCGTCAGCGCCGAGCCCCTCTCGGTCAAGGCCACTGTCCCCGTCCGTCCTAAAGTTGAGCTCGGTGATTACCGGGCCATCCGCCAGTCGGAGGAGGTACCGGAGGTCACTGACGACCAGGTGGATCGGACCATGGAGAGTCTGCACCAGTCCAGAGCCCAGTGGAACCCTGTGGATCGCGAGACCCGCGCGGGCGATCTGGTCACCATCGACATCAAGAGCCGAGTCGAGGATCGCACCTTTGTGGACTCCCAGGGCGTGCAGGTGGTGCTCAATCCGGAACGACGGGTCGTCGCGCCTGGCGTCGTCGAGCAGACACTGGGAATGAAGGCTGGCGAGCGGAAAGCTTTCGACGTAACGCTACCGGAGGACTTCTCAGAAAAGGATCTTGCGGGGAAGGAAGCCGTATTCGAGGTAGGCGTTTCCGAGATCAAGGAGAGGCTGCTTCCGGATATGGACGACGAGATGGCTCGCTCCATGGGAGATTTCTCCAGCGTGGAAGAGCTTCGAGCCAAGGTGCGCGAGGAATTGGAGGAGCAGGTCAAAGCCCAGGCCCGGCAGAATCTGGAGGATTCGGTGCTGGCGGCAGTGATCGATCAGGCAGTGGCCGAGCCTCCTCCCCCATGGGTCGAGCAGCAGGCCGAAGCCCTTCGCCGGAACACGGAACAGAGCCTCGGACGTGAAGGGGTCACGCTCGAGCAGTTCCTGAACTACAGCAACCGGACGGAGGAAAGCTTCAAGGAGGAGATGCTGAGCTCCGCGAGACGGCAGCTGAAGCGGACCCTTGTCTTGGACGCGATCGCTGACATCGAGGGGATCTCGGTGAGCGATGATGAGTTGAGAGCTGCCCTGGAGCAGTCGATCGCGACTCACGGCGCCAGAATTGACGCCGCGGAAAGAGAACGAATTACTACAAACCTCCGCTCCTTGCTCAGGGAGCGCAAGACCGTGGCACGGCTGGTGGAGATTGCCGCGGGCGCGCAGGAGACCGTCCCGGAGCCTTTCGCGACAACTTCCCCCTCGGCTGCGGAGAGCGAAACAGAGGAAGAAGCATGATTCCGGATTACCTCAGGAACCCAGACTACATCAAGAAGCATGAGGACCAGATCAGAAATCAGTTGGTTCCGATGGTCATCGAGACCACCAATCGCGGCGAGAGGGCGTTCGACATCTACTCGCTCCTCCTGAAGGAGCGCATCGTCTTCCTCGGGACCCCGATTGATGATACCATTGCGAATCTGATCATCGCCCAACTGCTGTACCTGGATCGCGAGGACCCTGAGAAGGACATCAACATGTACATCCACTCTCCGGGTGGCGTGATCACCGCCGGGCTCGCCATCTACGACACCATGCAGTTGATAAAGCCTAACGTCTCGACCATATGTGTCGGCTTTGCCGCCAGCATGGGCACGGTCCTGCTGGTCGGCGGTGCGAAGGACAAGCGATACGCCCTGCCCAACTCCACCGTGATGATCCACCAGGCCTCGGGCGGTTTCGAGGGCGCAGCCGCCGATATCGAGATCCGAGCCAAGGAGATCCTGCGCCTTCAAAACCGCATCAGGGAGATCATGGCCTTGCACACGGGCCAGCCCCTGGAGAGAATCATTCGGGACACGGATCGCGATTTCTTCATGGACGCCAATCAGGCCAAGGAGTACGGCATCGTGGATAGCGTCCTGGAGAAGCGGTAGGCAGATCGGCATTCCGCCGTCCATACAAGAAGAGGAGGCCTGGGGCTCACGCCGAAGGCCTCCGGCCTGAGCTGCACCCAAAGCAGGCAGGGCTGTCCGTCGCCCAATACGTCTCAGCTTCCCGTAAACCCGCAAAGAGGAGGACCGTTCAAAGATGGCCAATCAGCGACCGACCCGCGGTCAGTACCACTGCTCTTTCTGCGGAAAGAGCCAGGACCAGGTGCGCCGCTTGATCGCGGGGCCCGGTGCCGTGTACATCTGCGATGAGTGTGTAGATCTATGCCGCGAGATAATTGACGAGGAATCTCAGCCCGCGGCCCGGGCTAAGGTTCCTCTGTCCAAGGTTCCAACCCCCAAGCGGATCCTTGAGCAACTCAACGCCTACGTCATCGGGCAGGAACAGGCCAAGAAGGTCCTATCCGTTGCGGTCTACAACCACTACAAGCGTATCAACACCGGCATGCAGATCGACGACGTCGAGCTCCAGAAGAGCAACATCCTGCTGGTTGGCCCCACGGGTTGCGGCAAGACGTTGCTGGCGCAAACCCTCGCCAAGATCCTGGATGTCCCGTTCTGTATCGCCGATGCTACTGCCCTCACTGAGGCCGGATACGTCGGCGAGGACGTGGAGAACATCCTGCTGAGGCTGATCCAGGCTGCCGATTTCGACATACCGAGGGCCGAGCGCGGAATCGTCTACATCGATGAGATCGATAAGATCGCTCGCAAGAGCGACAACCCATCCCTCACCAGGGATGTATCCGGCGAAGGCGTGCAGCAGGCACTACTGAAGATTATCGAGGGAACGGTTGCCAACGTGCCACCTCAGGGTGGACGAAAGCATCCCCATCAGGATTTCATCCAGATCAACACTGGCAACATCCTCTTCATCTGTGGTGGTGCATTCGAAGGGCTGGAGGAGATAGTAGCCAAGCGGGTCGGCGCAAAGCGCACGATCGGCTTCACCGCCGAAGCCAGGACCGCCGAGGAGAACGCCAACCTGCTTCACCAGCTTACCGCCGATGACCTGCTCCACTACGGGCTGATCCCGGAGTTCATCGGCCGCCTACCGGTCACCGTGAGCATCGATCCACTGTCGAAAGATGATCTGGTGCGCATTCTTACCGAGCCGAAGAATGCCATCACAAAGCAGTACACCAAGTTCCTCTCCCTGGACAAGGTGGAGTTGGTGTTCACAACGGACGCACTGGAGGCCGCGGCAGAGCAGGCGCTGCAGCTCAAGACCGGAGCCCGGGGATTGCGCACAATCATCGAGGAGATCCTCCTGGATGTGATGTACGAGATACCATCACGCTCCGACGTCAAGAAGTGCGTGATCAGCGCCGAGACCATCAGTAGCCGAAAGGGTCCGCTGCTGCTCACCCGAGCCGAACGGCCGATCGATGTAGAAGAGTTGAAGGACGAGCAAACGGCCTGAGGGTAGCAGGGAGTCCGAGAAATAGGTCACTTCTGGCGCAGCGGTGACAGAGCACCCGTGGACATGGTTCCAGGGGTTCGTCGCCAGCTGGCTAGCAGCGGAGAGCGTGCCATGGCCATCCGCGTGGAGCTGGCCAAGGGAAGTTCTCTTCCGTCCCATTCCCATCCGCACGAGCAGATAGGTTTCGTCATCTCGGGTCGGCCGCGTTTCAACGTCGCGGGCGAGACGATGCTCCTGAATGGTGGGGACGGCTACTCTATTCCTGGTGGAGTGCTCCACTCGGTGGACATGGTGGCTGAGGACTCAGTGGTAGTGGACATCTTCTCCCCGCTGCGAGAGGAGTATCTCTCCTGGCGCTCCACAAATAGCAGGATTGACGGCCGTTGGTTGAGGGCGGGTTTGTAGAAACCGGCCCCCAACCCTCTTCCTGCAAGGATGCCCCGCCTACTGCTCTTCCGAAATCCGTCGCACGGTGAAGCGGTATAGTTGCACCTTGGCACCATCAGGGATCCCCGCCTTCCGCCGAGCTATCTCCACCTGAATCTCCGACGTAGGAACTCCATCGAGATCGGGCAGCAGAAGCCCACGCCTAGCTCCCGATTGAACGATCACGCCGTAGATCTTGGGATCCAGCTGACTCAACTCTTCCACCGGCTCGGGAGGAGAAAGAACGTCCACCGAGTAGTGCAGATAGGGAAGTTCCTCCCGAGTCACTGGGAGAAACCGCGGGTCCCGGCTGGCGGAAGCAACGGCGTTGCGAAAGATCTCACCCGCCAGGGTTGGCTCTGCGGGAATGTAGGTCCCGACGCAGCCGCGCAGCTCCCCTTGGATCTTCAGCGACACAAACACCCCCGCCCTCTCAGCCAGCAAGCCCTCGCCTTGATGCGGCAACTTCGGAGTCTTGCCCTCGAGAACGTAGCTCTCAACCGCCAGCCGCGCCAACCGAAGGACTTCCAGTTCCTCTGACACTGCTTCAAAGGCTGTGGCCTGTGGCGGAGCGCCGACGGCCACCAGTTCGTCTGTATCCGCGTTTCGAAGACTCGCCACCAGGTACCCGACCCCGAATGGCCCCTCGTAGGACAGAACTTCCATCTCCGCCTTGGGCATCGCACCCAGCGCAATCACCAGCGACCGATACCCACACTCCCCCGCATCACGGAGCAGATGCTCGTCCACCTTCAGAATCGCATCTCTATCCCCGTTACGGATCGCCGAGACGATAGCCTGGTCGAATTCTGAACCTCGAGGACTGTAGCCTGACGGAGCACCTGGAAGCAGTCGATGGGAAAAGTCCCCGCTAGCCACCAACACACCTCTTCGGCCAACGGCGCGGATGGCATCGTCTATCGCCCTACCCAGACGGAAATGAGTCTCAACCCCGAGATCGGAAAAGGCCAGCACGACGAGCCGGCAG
>DAHXJB010000447.1:0-7520 GCA_027372455.1 Chloroflexota bacterium
GAAGGTCTCCCTGATCGAGTCGGTAAACCCGGAATGGCTGGACTTGAGCGCCCAGTGGCAGTAACGAAGAGATGCTTCGCTGGCGCTCAGCATGACATGGTGCAGGATGTCCTGTTTCCGCAAGCCGCCGTACACTGCCGGGAGTGACCTCTTACCCTTCTTTGGTCCGCATGTTGCTGAGCTTTCCCTCCGCTCTACTGTGGAGCGGGCAGTCAAATGGCGTTGACGAGGAGTAGACACGCAATGTGAGAACGCCAACCCTGTGGCCCACTCCACCGGGGTAGCTACCGTCCGGGGAGTTCCCGCGGCGGATGATCTGGAGGCTGCTGCGGCAGCCTCCTCAGGTCAAGATAGGTGCGAAGTTCATAGTAGGCCATCATGACCGCCAGGAGGATCCCGATCCAACCGTCGCGGTAGCCTTCCCACAGAACGTATCTCCGCCAGAATTGCCGCCAGGGCTGGAGCAGATAGTTCTGAGGTTTGATCCGAATGCCTCGGCGGAACTGGTCCGCGGCCTCCATCGAGGCGTACAGCCGCTGTCTGTCACAGAACTCCCCCAGGGAGGTGTAGTTGTAGTGGATCAGGGGGTTCTGGAGGTATCCCTGCTCTCCCCTGAGATCCACCAGTTCGTGGACGGCACGATCCTCGCGGTAGCTCGCATCTGCCACCCGCAGCAGGCGCAACTGGTAGTCGGGGCTCCAACCACTGTGGCGAACCCACCGACCGAATATGATGTTCTTCCGAGGGATCCAGTAACCGGCGACCCTTGCGTCGCCTGCGTCCACGATGGCCCTTACCTCCTGTGCCAGTTCGGGGGACACCACCTCGTCATCGTCGACGAACAGCAGCCAGTCCGTGTTGGCCTCCTTCAAGGCGGCGTTGCGCTGGCGGGCAAAGTCCGCGAACTGTCTGACTCGCACTCGAGCCCCCCGGCGGGACGCGATTTCCGCGGTGCCGTCCATAGTGCGGTCGTCCACGACTACGAGTAGGTCATCCGCCCAGGCCATGCTGGTCAGGCAACGGTCGATAGTCAGAGCCGCATCGCGGGCGATGACAGCGCCGCAGAGTGTGGTCAACTCAGAGGCTCCAAATAGTGTGATATGCCCAGAGTCTTCGCTCCAGCTCATCCCTTGAGATCTGACCCCGATGCGCCTGCCAGCGTGCTCTGGCGATCTCTCTCGCGATGCCGAGTCGCGTGATGGCCCTATGGGCGGCCACGAACGCCGGGGAGTAATGCTTGCGAAACAGACGGTACCGGCTCTTGTGAAGTTCTACCAGCATTTTTTCTCGAAACTGCCGCGAGCTCTGGGCGGCGTGGTGGATCACTCGCGCCGAGGGGACCTGATAGATTTGCCATCCGGATCTCTTGGCCCGCATACACCAGTCGATCTCCTCGCAGTACATAAAGAACGCTTCGTCGAGTAGGCCCACCTCTTCGAGGGTCTCCCGTTTCATCATTATGGCTGCACCCAGGGGGTGATCGATCGGAAATGGTGTGTCCCCGCCCCGTATCGGGTATCGCCCGTTCAGGCGAGAGTCGATCAACTGGTGGTTCATCGGGAAGAAGTCGAACAGGCTCATCCACAAGGTTGGAAAGCGAAAGGCGGCGTGTTGATGCCGACCATCGGGGTAGACCAGTGCAGGCCCTACCGCTCCGACCGATGGATGGGTTGTGAGGAAGCCCGCCATTTGGACCAGTGCACTATCCAACAACTCGGTGTCCGGATTGAGCAGAAGCAGCAGTTCGCCCCTGCTCTCGCGCAATCCCGCGTTGGAGGCTCGCGCGAAACCGGCGTTCGCGCCCAACCGAATCAGCCGCACCCCGGGAAACTGCTCCGATACCATCTCGGCGCTTCCATCCTTGGAATCGTTGTCCACAACCAGCAGCTCGATTGGGATCGGCTCGGGCGTTGAAGGGGATTGGAGCTGGGCCGGTCCGTATGTAGCGGCCGCCCAAGCCTCTGGGATTCGGTGGGCTGGGTTATCGAAGACGGAGAGAAGGCATCTTCGCAGCAGTTCTCTGGTGTTGAAGGAGACTATGACGATGGAGAGAAGGGGGAGTTGCATCTCCGGCCGATCTCCAATGCTGTTGGCTTTCACGAGAAGGGAATTGAAAACGCAGCTTGCCGGACGCGGAGAGCTGCCGGCAAGCTGCGCAAAGTTACCCTGCACTAGCCGCGAGTGGATTCTTCGAAGCTGAGGCCCACCATGTTGCCCAGCTTCGTGAGGTCGCCAACCACGGCATCGCTGAGAGGAACCCCTTTTTCGCGTCGCTCGGCCTCGGTCAGGTACTCCGGCTCACCGGCCACCATGATCTTGGTGAAACCCTTGCCCAGGGGCTGGGCCTTCACCTCGCGAATCATCGCGTCCATCTCAGCCTTGAACTCCCTGGCCGGCCGGAACCGATCGATCCGGATCGCGCCCAGGAAGTGGCCGACCGCCTGCGGCTTGTTGGGGTTGTTGTACAACTCCCCGATGTGGGGCCCGAATGGACCACCCGCCAGTATGCCGGCCAGAATGTCGATGGCGAGAGCCAGTCCGAAGCCCTTGTGTCCCCCGAGGGGAAGGACGGCACCCTCAAGGGCCGCCCTTGCGTCGGTGGTGGGCTCCCCATCCACGTTCATTGCCCAGGTGGGTGGGATTGGCTCGCCCTTCTTGGCCGCGAGGATGATGGCACCCCGAGCCGACACGCTGGTAGCCATGTCCAGGACAAACGGCTTCTCCTCGCCGGCTGGGACCGCGATCGCGAGCGGATTGGTGCCGAGGAAGCTCTTCTTGCCACCCCATGGAGCCATGAGCGGAGGCGCGTTGGTGATGGAGAAGCCGATCATGTCGTGGTCCAGGGCCATCATGGCGTAGTAAGCCGCGGTGCCGAAATGGTTCGAGTTGCGCACCGTGACGAAGGCGATTCCCGCCGACTCGGCTTTAGCCAGGGCTAGCTGCATCCCAGCTGTCCCGACCACCTGACCCAACCCGTTCTGGCCGTCGAGCACCGCCGTGGAGTCGGTCTCAGCCACAATGCTGCCGGAGGCTCGACCGTCCATCAGTCCGGCCCGGAGCCTCTCCACGTAGATCGGCAGCCGAGTCACCCCATGGGTGTCAACCCCACGGAGGTTGGCGGCCAACAGCGACTTCGCCACGGTTTGGGCGTGTTTGTGAGGGACATCCACCTTCTCGAGAACGGAGGTGCAGAATGCCGCCAGCTTTTCGCTATCGAATCGGCGTCCGGAATCTTCCATCAGACGGATCCTCCTCGTAACAAGGGGTCAAAATAGGGGACCGGCGAAGCTTGAGTCTTCCCGGTCTCTTGAGGCCGACCTATGATAGCACGCCGCCGCTCGTCCCGTCAGCCGACGCTCCCAGGACTAGCTCCCTCGTTCCATTACGAGGCGTATCTGCCGTCCATGCTATACTGCGCCGGCCACGTTTCTCGTGTCGCAATGCATCGACGGTGGACGGACACGCCCGGTCGGTCGACCTGCACTTGAAGGAGTACCAGTTCTTGTGGAGACGGTAGCCGCCGAGAAGTCTTTGCCCAAGGAGAAGGTCGGGGCTGGGCATGGAATTTCACCGGCTCAGGTGGCCCTGCTGCCCGATCTTCTTGCCCTCATGGCCTACGCCGGGACGACCGTTCTTTTCTTCTGGCGGATCGTAGGGGATGGACTCGTTCCGGTAAGCTACGATCTTCTCAGCTACTTCTATCCCTACAAGCTGCTCTTGGCTGAGATGGTGCATCGGGGTGAACTTCCCCTATGGAACCCTTTCATCTTTATGGGAGCGCCGCTGATAGCCAATATTCAGGCGGCGGCTTTTTATCCTCCGGATCTGCTCTTCTACCTCTTGCCGGTGGTGGATGCCCTTCGGTACAGTGTGGTCCTTCACATCTATCTGGGTGCCGCTTTCACCTACCTGTTTGCTCGAGTGTCTCTCCGGCTGTCTCCAGCGTCCGCGTGGGTTGCCGGGGCAGTCTTCGGTTTCAGCGGCTACCTTGGGGCCCAGGTGGACCATCTCAATCAGCTCCACTCCGCGGTGTGGCTTCCGGTCCTTCTGCTTTGCCTGGAGAGGAGCGTCAGCAGGAGAAGTCTAGCGGCTTCCGCTGTGGGTGGTCTGGTGGTGGCTGTGCAACTGCTGGCGGGGCACACCCAGCTGACGTATTACTCCGGATGGGCGCTGCTATTCTTCGCCCTCTTTCTTACCATAACAAGCGAAGCTCATGGCTGGAACAGATCTGTTCCACTCGCATCCCTGGCCCTCATGGGGGTCCTCGGCGCTGCGGTAGCTGGGGTGCAGCTGTTGCCTACGCTCGAACTGGCCACGCAGTCCTATCGCTCGGGTGGCGTTCCTTTCGCTGATGCGGTTCGGTTCTCCGTGCAGCTTCCCGACCTCACTGACAGTGTCCTGCCTCTTTACAGCTACGTGCCATATGTGGAGGTGATCGGCTACACTGGAGTAGTTGCGTTGGCACTGCTCCCCGCCGCGCTGGTTCGCCGGCAGCGCCCAGCCTTTCAGTGGTTCTTCGCGGGCCTCGCATGTATGGCCCTTCTCCTGGCCGTTGGAAACGGAACACGAATCTACGGATGGCTTTACGACCTGGTTCCGGGATTCGACCTCTTCCGTGCGCCCGCTCGCTGGCTGTTCCTATTCAATTTTTCGGTCTCGATTCTGGTAGGGATGGCATTGCAAAACCTGCGGTCCAGTTTGCCCGAGGAGCACTTAGGTCGCTGGTTAGGGGAGTATTCCTTGTTCTTTTTGGCCGGTGTGGCGTTGCTGGTCGGGCTCAGATTCTGGCTCGGTGGCCAGGGCAAGGAATTGAACCTGCCCGCTCCTCGAACTGTGCTCACCTGGGGGCTGTTTGCCGGCGCAGCCATGGCGCTCTCTCTGGCGGTGCGCGCTTGGCCGCACTCTCGCATCTTGCCTGCGCTACTGATGGCACTCCTGTTGACCGAACTGTTCGTTGCGAAAGAGCCGCAGGCATACAACCACCCCGTTCCGAGGTCGCTCTTCACCGATGCCCGGCCGCTTTACAGCCGGCTTGAGGCGCTTTCCCCCTCCAGGGTGCTGAGCCTCGTTCGAGAGCCCCCGTCTCTGGCCGATGAGGGGCAGTTGAGAGCCCGTCTTTCTGGGACTCTGTCGAAGAGCGATCTGAACAGCTACCTGCAGTTCACGAAGATGGAGGATGCCCTCACTCCTGATGTGCCGATGGCCTTCGGCCTGAAGAGCATCGATGGCTACGACGGTGGTCTGCTGCCGACCGGCCTGTATGCGGAGTTGAAGCGAGTGCTTGTAGGAGATCAGAACTACAAACCCGACCTGACGCTGCAAGCCGAGGCCTCGACGGTGCCCTCCAGCCGGCTTCTGGGTGAGTTCGGCGTGAACTATCTGATCCTGGGCGCGGGGCTTGGAGCCTGGGACGCGGGCTGGCAGGAGATGCCGTCGGCGGAGGCAGATGGAATGAAGGTCCTTCGCAACACTCAGGCCCTCCCTAGAGCCTTCGTCGTGCACTCGGCCAGAGTGTTTCACCAGAACAAAGACCAACTGAACGCGCTTCGCAGCCTGGATCTCCGAAAGGTCGCGGTGCTGGGAGATGATATCAGCTTCCAGCCACCGACGGGCCAGGGCAGTGACGACGTGCAGATCTCCCGGGATCTGGGAGGGGAAGTGGACGTCTCTGCCTCTCTCGGTGAGCCCGGCTTCCTGGTGTTGGCAGATTCCTACTATCCTGGCTGGAAGGCCTACGTGGACGGCCGAGAGGTGCCGCTGTTGAGGGCGGATTACGCGGTGCGAGCGGTCCAGCTTGGGCCCGGCCAGCATCAGGTGTGTTTCGTCTACGAGCCGTCTTCCTTTCGGCTTGGGTTGATCCTCTCCCTGGTCGGCCTCCTGGCCACGGCCGGATGCCTTTTCCTCTCGCGGCGCCGTCGATCCGTAGCACAGAATTGCAATGGTTCAGACCAGTGTCATCCTGAGCGTTAGCGAAGGATCTCTTCGGTGGAACGTGGAGATGCTTCGCTTCGCTCAGCATGACAGTGCCCATCAGCTTCACTGCAGCAAGGTGGTAGGTTAGAGGGAACGGCGGCGCTGCTTGCATTTGCCTCCATTCGGCATATCTCGTAGAATTGGGGCCGCAGTTCAGCCAGACTGGCAAGACCGCTCTTCTTCTGCCACCTTCAACTACATTCCGTGAGGTCTCTTTCTTGGGTCGCGTCTCTGCTGTCTTCTTCTTTACCCTGTTGCTGGCGCTGTCGGCGGGCGTTCAGCAGTTGCTGGTCGGCAGCCTGCCGGCGAATGTGGCCATCGGGCGGGTGGCCATGGCCAAGGTAGCAGGCCCCGGACCGCGTGTGTCCTCCGCGCACCCTGTGAGCCTTGCACAACCGCAGGGCGTGCGAGTTGCGGGAGCAGCCAAGATGGCATTTGACAATTCGAGGCTGCCGGACGGAGGGGTGATCTACAACAGGCTTGGTGCGTGGCTCACCGACACGCCGCAGGGAAAGCCCGAGCTGCTGGACCGAGGTCCGGTGCCGCGGAACAGCTTGCTGCTCCCGATATTGATGTATCATCACGTCCGGCCTATCGATTTCAAGACCAGCAACCGTTTTGTCAGCGAGCTGACACTGCCGCCGGCTGAGTTCGAGCAAGAGCTGCGCTACCTCAAGAATCGCGGGATCGCTACCGTTTCCATGGAAGACCTCTACCGCTATTTTCAGGGGGAGGAGGATCTCCCCGCCCATGCGGTTGTGCTCAGCTTCGACGACGGCTATCTGGACAATTACCAGTATGCCCTGCCGTTGCTGCGCCAGTTTGGCGCAAAGGGCACTTTCTTCATCGCCACAGGGTTCACGGGGCAGAAGGACTACATGACCTGGGCCGATCTCAAGGAGATGGTGGCCGCTGGGATGGAGATAGGTGACCACACCATCTCCCACGTCGACCTCCGCATCGTGTCGCCGGCTGTGAGAGAGAAGGAGTTAACGCAGTCGAAACGTACCCTGGAGGAGAAGCTCGGCGTCGCAGTACGAGCCCTTTCTTACCCCGGGGGCGCGTTCAATGCCGGCGTGATCGCGGCTGCCACCAATGCGGGCTACGTTTCGGCGGTGACGACCCGATATGGGGCGCTTCACAGTCGTTCGAAGATCATGGAGTTGAGCAGAGTGCGGATCAGCGGAAGGGACACCCTACCCTCCTTCCGCTGGAAGATCGAGCAGTTCTTCCCCATGAAGGCTTCCGGCTCGAAGTAACACGAAGCCTCCATCGTCCAACGATGGAGGCTTCGTCGCTGAACGGTTCGAGCTGAATTACGCGTGGATCGGCAGGTCGATGGTGGCGGCCGCGAGGGCGGCGTCCATGATCGCTGCTGACTTCGGATCGATCTCTACCAGCGGCAGACGGGGCTTGCCGACCCGGAACCCCACCTTGTTGAGAGCGTACTTGAGGGGAATCGGGCTGGTGGTCACGAACAGGGCGTTCACCAGCGGCAACATTTCCCTGTGCAGTTTCGCCGCCTCCGCCACCTCTCCCGCGACGAA
>DAHXJB010000096.1:0-5286 GCA_027372455.1 Chloroflexota bacterium
ACTGGGTGGCGGACCTGTTGCCGACCGCGTAGGAGCCGGCTCCTGCCGGCGATCACCACCTATCCAACCCAACGGGGCCGGCGGAGATGCCGGCCCCTAAGCGTCTCCGCCCTCTCCCTCTGGGAGAGGGCGATAGGTACCGCCTCTCCCAAAGGGAGAGGGCGCCCGAAGCGAAGCGAGGGCGGGTGAGGGCTGGCTTAGCGGTAGAACCAAGAGACCCCGAGGCGCCAGGTATCGGGCTTGCTCCAACGGCAAGCGCGTGGTATGGTAATTGGAGCAAGCGCACCCAGCCAGACGGGAGGAAGTCCTCATGGAAACGGCAACGAAGAAAGCCACCTTCAGCCTCAGCTGCGGGGTGTTGGAGGAGCTGGACGAAGCGGTCAAGCGAGGCATGGCCCCCAGCAAGAACGCTCTGATCGAGCGCGCCCTGCTGAAGGAACTTCGGGAACTCCGTCGCCGGCAGGATCGCCTCCGTCTGGAGGAAGCCATCAAAGACCCTCTCTTCCTGCGGGATCTGGCAGACGTGGAGCAAGACTTCCAGTCGGCCGACGCGGAGACAGCCAGGAGGATCGCGTGATGCCTGCCCTTCAGTGGGGCGTTATCGAGGCCGATCTGGACCCGGTCAGGGGTTCGGGGCAGAAGGGTCTGCGGCCGGTCCTCGTGGTGAGCAACGAGGTCTTCAACCAGGTGATGCCCAACGTCACCGTATTACCATTGACCTCAACCCAGCGGCGTCTCTACCCCTACGAGGTGCTGCTGCCGAAGGACGCCGCCGGCCAACCCCTGGACTCCATCGCCATGGCACACCAGATCCGCACCATCTCGAAGGAGCGGCTTCGTCGAGCATACGGATACCTGGAGGAGGAATCGTTGCGCGAAGCGGTGCGGCAGGCCATAAGAGATCACCTGGACCTGGAGTAAGTGCGGCTTAGGACCGCCCACAGCAACCAAGGCAACCCTGCGGCCCGTGGCCTCGTAGAGGATCTCCTTGATCACCACCTCCAGTGCAGAGATCGTTTCCCTGCACATCTCCGCCACAGTCACCGTCTGTCGCTGCGTCAGACACCGCTCGGCTCCAAAGGATTGGCAGCCTCCATCGGTCACGCACCTCACTCACGACAGCATAGGTGTCACGATGGCCTGCTAGTCTCACCGCTGGCGACACGATAAAGAAACCGACTCGGCTCTAAAGTGTGTTGATGACTTGATTGCTGCCAAGCTGGCGGCCTGGGTTTCGGCTCTGGTGGCCGCTTCTGACGCTGCCGAAATCGGCCCGGCAAGCCCATCAACACAAGATGGAACCGAGTCAAGAAACCTGTGCCCGTGCGCGGGGTACTGCTGGCTGGTATAATAAAGTGTCAAGTATGAGAGTATAGCGGGTTTGACACGTGCCGATCATCAAGAGCATACTTGCCGGGACAATCGAGATAACTCAGCCGACCACTCCGGCGGATTGCGTGCACCATCCCGCACCCATCCAGCCTGGCTACTTCAACCAAAGGCCTTGCGACCATGTCTTTCAGTCCCTTGATCCACACCGGTGAGGAGGTGATCCAGTGGCTGATCAGACCGGCGAGGACACCATAGCCAAGTTCGGCCGTTCCCTACGCTTTCTTCGCCAGCAACCTGCGGAGTCGCCGACCATTCAGGTTGGAACCCATCAGGTCAAGATTGACTTGGGTTCGTGGGCTCCTTTGCCCGATTGGGCGCGCTTCTTCGTCGAACTGGGCTCGGCGCTGGCAATCAAACCCGCCGTCGCCTCAGGATCCTGGCCGCTGTGTCTACACCCACCCGCGCTTATGCCGCTGCTCTCTCCGGTTGTGGGGTAACGCTCGCGCAGTCGCGGATTCCCATCGCTGCCAGCGTCGTCGAGCACCTCGAGGTTCTGAAGAGTCTCCCACCTCGTACTACAGTAACGTACTTCGGTGACACGAGGAAGCGGACCGCCTGGTTGAACGGGTGCGTCACCCAGAACGGAAAGGAGTTCATTCGCATCCACTATCAGGGAGGGACCAGCTTGATCCCTGCGGAGCAGAGTCTGAGGCTCCAACCGTCGCGGAGACAACTCGAACAATTGCCCCGACGGCGAATGTCGAGAAGGATTCGCGCGCATTTGGGCCTGCTCGGGACGATATTGCAGCCAGCCGGTGCCTCCGACTTCGTCAGGCGCTCGCGGTTGGAATGTGCCATCATCGGCAGCGAGGTCGAACTGCGTGAGGAGATACGCGATGTTGTCTTCGCTGTCATGAGCGCCGACAAGAAACGCCCCAATGTCTTGGTCGAAGGCCATCTACAGGACGTGCTGAGGATCAAGTCGCTGGTCCGTGACGGCGAGGGCTATAGGTCGGATCTATTCCCGGCGAGTAGAGCGGCCAACCGAGAGGCCCGAGAGCAGATGCCGGCGGTGGTGGTTTTCGATGGGGCCAACGCCTTTCTAAAATGGAACGATGTCTGGCCCGACGCCAATTGGGTGGTGATTCTCGACCGGACTGATCGTCGCTTCAGCGAAGCAGCAAGCGAGGTAAACCGCCTGTACTCCACAACTCGCGTGCAAGGGGCCTCTCTGCCGGAGGTGCCACATCCAAGTGGCATTGAAGTCCTGGTTATTGGGGTGAGTCGGCCATGAGCGCGATGTCGGTGGAAACCGCCAACTTCCTGCACGAATACAGCCGAACCCTGACCGTGCGCTACCACAGGGTCGACCACGAGTTGTTTCGCCAGTTCAGCAGGCAGCATCGCCGTTTGCTCCAGTTGTTGGGCGACTCTGCCGGGGATGACTACTGGGGCGCCTTTCTCGCGGCTCTCCGCTGGTGCAGGACCATGCTATCGGCCGCCCCCCTACCGTTCAACCATCCCGCCGTTGCGCCAGCCATGGGTGAGACCACGATGCGGACATTCGCGGCAAGAACCGCCAGGGCCTATCCGAGCCTAGCCGAGGAGGTCGGAAAGGTTGTCGACCTGCTGTTGAAGTTGCGCTCATGCCGCGACAACCCGCTGCTCGACGCCCTGGAAACCCAGGTTGGACCCTGCAGCGGCTCAACTGTTGTCTTGGTGAGGCAGAACCGGCTGATAGATGCTGTGCAAGACTCCCTCGATTCTAGGGTGAGTACCCAAGGCTTTGAGGCTATCGGCATCGAAGCTGCGCGAGACTTGGCTCCCGTCGACCGGGTGATCCTGATTGGCTCGATTCGTTGGTACCCGAGCCATGTCCTTGCCGCGCCCAAGGCCCATCTTGCTGAGGTGGTGTCGTACAAATGGAACGGCAGCCGATGGCGCGCGGAGCAGGCCTTCTTGGGCGGCAACGCAAGGAACGATGATGAGCCCCTGGGTCAGTACGACGAGGATGACGCCGAACTTGACGAAGACTGGCCGAAAATCGACTGGGAGGGAATCGCCAGGAGGGCGGCTGCATCGGGTGCGGGGAACGATAATGATGCCGAAGCCCAGGAGCAGGTCGAGGCGCGGCTCTTCTCGTTGGATGGCGGCGGCGCGGTGTTCCTGCATGCGGCGGACGGAGCCAAATCACTCGTTATCGACCCTAGAGAAAGCGGCGACTGCAGGGTAAAGCGAATCGAGACTGATGAGATCGAGCCTGGGATGTTCGTGCTGCTCAGAACCGAGGGCGGCGGGGACCTCGTCGCCCCGGTCGCCAATAGACTCCTCGGGGAAAAGCGGGCTCGTGAGAGTAGAGACGCACAGGACATGTGGAAGAAGCGACTCCGTGACCAGGTCAGGCATAAGGGAGCTTTGCGAGTTAGCCTCGATCTGATCGAGCGAGGATCACATCGAGCGAACGAGATCAACGTGCGCAACTGGATGTCAGATAGAACCATCGGCACGCAGGAAAAGAACGACTTCGCGGCGATCATGGGGCTTGTTGGTCTGGGCACGGAGACCGAGCGCTATTGGGGCATAACACGGCAACTTCGGGCGGCCCACCTTCGGGCAGGCAGGAAAATAGGGGACTGGCTCGTCGCCCAAGTTCGGACGGTGAACCTCCGTGACCTCGACAGAAAAGGGCAGATGGACTTCGTTCTGTCCGACGCGGTGGGAGGACGGCTCACGGCCTTCAGGGTTGAGGGCCGCTCTCCCACGAGAACATGGGTCCTAGCCTCACGCGTCGATAGAGCGTTCCAACTGGAGGCGGAGGCATAGGCCATGGCCAAGATGATCCCGCCCGTCGTACCCAAGGACTGGCCAAGCGAGGGGGAGCGAGAAGTCTTCCGCCGACTCCAGGACGACCCTGGAACCGCCGGGTGGACGGTGCTGCACTCTTTGGGCATCGCCAGGCACGACCTGCGCGTCGCCGGCGAGATCGACTTCGTCGTGATTATGCCCCGCCTCGGCGTCCTGTGCCTCGAGGTAAAGGGTTGCTCGGCCGCGAACCTGCGCAGGATCGATGGACTCTGGTACTTTGGTCCACGCGATCATGGCGAGAGCCGTAGTCCCTTCCGCCAAGCGTCGGAGGGCATGCACAGCCTCAGAAGGCAATTGCTCGCCGCCATGCCCGAGTTGGATGGGATCCAGTTCTCCTCGGGGGTCATTTTTCCATATGCGCCATTCGATGAGGAGTCGGTGGAATGGAACTCCTGGGAGTTGATTAACTCCAGGATGCTCAGCTCGACTCCGATCAGTCGTCTCTTGACACGGCTCATGCGCACCGCGCACCATCACCTTCTCGCCGCCCCCATGGGACCCGGGATTGATTCGCATGGGCCGACTGCGGCCCAATGCGCCGCCATACGCGACACACTGCGCGGCAACTTCGAAGTTCCCGTCGACCCCCACGCCCGTGCCGTGGTGTTGGAGTCGGAGTTACGGCGATTCACGGCCGAGCAGTTTGTGGCGCTCGATGCGATGGCCGAGAACCTGCGGTTGGTTTTCGAGGGGCCGGCTGGGACTGGAAAGACTCTGCTGGCGATGGAGACGGGTCGGCGCGCCCGAGTGGAGGGGCGCCGTGTCCTGCTCGTCTGCTTCAATCGCCTCCTCGGATCCTGGTTGGAGGAGCAAACCTCGGATCTGAGGCCCCAAGTGTTGACCACAACGCTACATCGGCAGATGCTCGCCGTGAGTGGCCTGGGCAACGCTCCAGAGAACGCGGGCCAGGTCTTTTGGGAGACTGAGCTCCCAGAGAGGGCGTGCGAACAACTGATGGCTACCTGTGGCGACGGTGGCTCCGAGCACGTCTTTGACGAGATAGTGATGGACGAGGCGCAGGATATGTTGCGTCACTCCTATCTTGACTTCCTCGACCTGAGCCTTCGGGGCGGCCTGGCTGCCGGTCGA
>DAHXJB010000108.1:0-4448 GCA_027372455.1 Chloroflexota bacterium
CAGTGACAGATAGTTGATGCCCAGTTTGGCGGCCTCCGGTGCGGCGCCCTGCGGTAGCACCGGTGGCACGCGCTGCACCATGCCATCCAATCCGGACGTGGCCCATGTAAGGTTGCCCACGTTGCCGGTCAGCGCGCCACCCAGGAAGGTGGTCTTGACCGGCGCGAAAGCCAGCAGGTTCAGTACGGCGGCCTGGAAGGGGGAGAAGCCGAGGCCTACCATCACGGCGCCCGCGATGGCGACCGGAGTGCCGAACCCGGAGGTGTCCTCGATGATGGCGCCGAATGAGAAGGCGATCAGCAGCACCTGGAGCCGCCGATCGAACGAGATGTGGATGATCGACTCCTTGACGATCTCGAACTTGCCGGTGATCACCGTGATGGTGTAGAGGAACATTGCCCCCAGCACGATCCAGATGATCCCCAGGAAGCCGGAGAGAGAGCCATACACAAAGGCCGACAGCGCCGAACCGAAGGGCATACCAAAGATGATGCATGAAACGAGGAACGCCATCACGACGCCGTAGAAGGCCGCATAGGGGGCGCTGATGCCCATATGCCGGACGCCGTGCTTATCCCTGTGGGGGTGCAACGCCACGAAGTAGAGCAGGGTCAGGATCGGAAGTGCTGCCACGATGGTCGAGAGAAGGACGTTTCCTAGGGGATTGTAATTCTGATGGTACACCTTAGTACCCTCCACTAGTTGAGATGTTTTCTCCCAGAGCCAAAGAGTGGTCGCATCGGTACCTGCACGAGAATAGATCTATTCCGAGGATCACATGCTCCCGAGCAGCCGGCTGGGCTGCCCGTGTAAGAGATGGAACAATCGCCGGCTACCAGCCCACCTCCCAACTCTCACCGAGGGGTGCCGAAACGGATCGGGACCGCACACCCAGAGCCGTTCCCTAGTCGAGATAGCCCCATTGGATCTCTGCTAGAGCTATTGATCTGGTGGTGCCACAAACCCTCTCGGGCAAACCAGAAGGCCTGACCAGACGCTCTCGCCCTTGAAGGGTGGTGGCCATGCCGAACGAACGAATATGGCGGTTTGAATAGATGAAGAAGGAGGGGCTCGGCGTTGTCTCCTCTCAAGGATTTTGCGGGGGTCGAGAGGGACTCCGAGACCGTGTCGCCAGCCTGCTTGAATCTTGCCCGCAGCAGCTACAATGCTTCTGAAGCAGATCCAGCGCCATTATACACCTGCGCATCGGCGCGTCAACTCTGAACGAACATGACCCACCCCGATCTCCGAGGGTATCCCCTGAAATTCGGGGTGTGCCACGTCCACTGTCGATCGGTATTGATCTTCTCTACTTGGTCGTAACCAGACTGGGCAGCCAAAGCGAAATGGCGGGGATATAGGTGACCAGCAACAGGACAAACAACATGGAGAGAATGAAGAGTATATTAACTCGCATCACCTCACTAATCGAGAGCTTGGCGATGGAGCAGACGGTCAAGAGCACGGAGGCCACCGGAGGGGTCTGCTGCCCGATCCCCAGGTTCAGGGTGACGATCAGGCCGAAGTGGACCGGGTCGATGCCGAGGTCGTGCACCAGCGGCCAAACGATGGGCACCACCATCACGATCGCCGCGGCGCTGTGGAGGAACATCCCCACGATCAGGAAGAAGACGTTCAGCATCAACAGGATAAGGATCGTGTTGTGGGTGATGCCGAGGATGCCCTGGGCGATCCTCTGCGGGATCATCTCGTTGGACAGGAAGGAGCCGAGCAGGGCGGACGCCGCCACGATCACCATTACCACCGCTGTCTGGTGGGCGGAGGCGAGCAGGATGTTGGGCAGATCCCGAAGCTTGAACTCGCGGTAGATGAAGAGACCCAACACGAGGGCGACGACAACCGCCGAAGCCGCGGCTTCGGTCGCGGTGAATACGCCGCCGATGATCCCAGCCCAGATCACCAGCGGGACCAGGAAGGTGCCGAGTGCCTCTCTGAAGGTCCGCCATATCTCTCGCGGATCGAACTTCTGCTCGATAGGGTAGTGTCTCGTCCGCGCCAGAAAGTAGGTGAGGACCATCATGGCGCCGCCGGTAAGGATCCCCGGGATCACGCCGGCGATGAACAGCTTCGTGATGGAGGCCCCCACCGTCACGCCGTAGATGATCATCGGGATGCTGGGAGGAATGATGATCGCCGTGGTGGCGGCCGAGGAGAGGACGGCGGCGGCGAAGTTGGCCGGATACCCTTTACTCTTCATGGCGGGGATAACCACTGGGCCGATGGCCGCAGCATCGGCCACCGCCGAGCCGGACATCTCGCCGAAGATCATGCAGGACACGATGGTCACGTGGGCCAGGCCGCCCCTGATGAAGCCGACCAGGGCGCTGGCGAAGTTCACCAGCCGCCGGGAGATGCCTCCGTAGCTCATCAACTGGCCGGCCAGGATGCAGAGGGGAATGGCAACCATCTCGAACATGTCGGATCCGTTGAACATCCTCAACGGGACGATCACCAGATCGGTCTGGCCCTTTAGCCAGGTCCCGGCCAGTGTCCCAATGGCCAGGGCATAGCCGATGGGCGAGCCGATCAAGATCAGCCCCAATATCAGGATGACGAGCACCATGTAGATCGCGATCATTCCGTGGCCTCCGTCACGTCCACCCCGTGGCCGGCGGCAAAGCGCCTCGGGACAAACCAGCGGTAGAGCAGAATCAGCATCATCAGCAGTCCAGAGATTGGCATGATCGAGTAGATGATACCCATCGGCATGTCGAAGCTGATTGCCGTCTGGTTCATCAGGCGGGTCGACACCTGGAAGCCGAAGACGAACTGTACAGCCAGGAAAGCGAACAGGAAGACCTCACCGATTGTCTCCAGGACCCGACGAGGCTTCTTCGGCAGCACCATCAAGATCCCGTCGAAGTTGATGTGGGTGCCTCTCTCGAGGGTGGTGACGGCACCCAGGAAGGTCACCCATGCCAGAATGTAACCCGAAACCTCGTCGGTCCAGGGCAGAGCATCGGACAGCACGTAGCGGAAGAAAACCCCTGCGACGACGATGAGGGTCAGAGCTCCAACCAGTATGGTCAGCAACTGCTCAAGGAACCAGATCAACCGGCTATAGACGCGATCCAAGTAAGGGGACCCCCTTCCGTGTACAGTGTACCGTGTGGGAAGCCGGCCGCCTCGGAGAGTGGCGGCCGGCTTCCTCGCGCACCGTGGCGATTACTGGACCGACTGGGTCGATTGCTTTAGCTCATCGAGCAGCTTCTTGCCCGTGGCGCCGTACTTATTCTCGAAATCGGTGAGCAGCGGAGCGGCCGCATCCTTGAACGCCTTGGTGTCGACGTCGGTGTTGACCTTCATCCCCTTGCTCTCCACGAACTTCGCACCATCCGCGTCGGACTTGGCTCCCCGCGCCCGCGAGTCGTCGCCGACTACCTTAGCCGTGTCCATCAGCAGCTTCTTGGTGGCATCGTCCAGGCTGTTGAACCACTTCGGGCTCGCCACCAGGTAGGTCGGGGTGTAAACGTGATTCGTCACGGAGAGGTACTTCTGAACCTCGTAGAGTTTGTCGCTGGTGATCTGGGCGTAGGGGTTCTCCTGCCCGTCGAACACCCCAGTCTGAAGCGCCGAGAACAACTCGTTGAAAGACAGTGGGCCGGCGTTGGCACCCCACAGCTTGAACATCTTCACCCGCACGTCGTTGGGTGGAACGCGGATCTTCAGCCCCTTCAGATCGGCCGGGGTGTGGATGGGCTTCTTGTTGTCGGTCATCACCCGGAAGCCGTTCTCCCAGTAGCCGAGGACGATCATGTTCTTCTTTGCTGCCAGATCGGCCAGGGTCTTGCCCATCGGGCCCTCGACTGCCGCTTTCACCTGGGCACGGTCCTTGAAGATGGAGGGCATGTCGAAGATGCTGAACTCCCCGACGATGCTCACCATGTCGGAGGATGGGATCGCCATCTCCAGGGAACCCAGCTGCACCTGCTGGTCCAGCTCCTGCTGCTTGCCCAGCTGGCTGGAGCCGAAGACCTCGACCTTGATGGCGCCGCCGGTCGCGTCCGCTATACGCTTGGCAAAATCCTGGGCGTCCAGTTGCATCAACGATCCGGCCTCACCCACGTGGCCGATGCGAACGGTCATCGGCTTGTACTTGGTTGCGGGAGCCGCTGCCGCGGGTGCTGCCGGTGCCGCCGCTTTGGCGGGCGCCGCGCTGGGGGCCGGTGCCGCCGTTTGGCTACTGCAGGCGGCGAGTAGCGCCGCGACGGCCAGCAATGCAACGGCCGAGGCGGCAAAGGCGCGACGAGTGGTTCGTGTCATCTGTCCCTCCTTCTTGTTCTTGGCTCGATGGGATCCTCGAGGTGTCGCGCCGGACCAACCTCATCGGCCCCGGGGAAACCTCCAAGTACCGCCCCCGAGGACACGAATCGAGTTGGTTTCCGCGGGCCTTCAATGGCCGGAGCTCGTGGCAAATGCGGATCGAG
>DAHXJB010000117.1:0-2763 GCA_027372455.1 Chloroflexota bacterium
GTCGATCCCGGTTGAGATGGAGAAGGGGAACCTCTCTCCTGTCACCGACCTCGATGCCTTCGTCGAGTCTGTGCTGAGGGGCTCGGAGCCACCGGCAAAGGCGATCATGGAGCCGGAGTTCACCGCCGTTCCGGAGGCGCAGGTGGTTAATCCAACCGCAGCTGCGGAACCGGTGGAGGCGGCCGCTGTGGTCCCTGAGAAGCCGAAGCGAACCCGCTCCCGACGCAAGTCCACTCCCAAGGTGGCGGTTCCGGTCGAGCCTGCTAGCGCCGAGTAGTAGATGGTTGGGGCGTCCCGCTGAGACGCCCCTCTCTTTCGCTCCTAGCGCTGATTTTCCTGGCTGGAATTCGAGTGATCAGAAAGTCTCCAGTCTACAAGGGCGTGCTGGCGAGTACGCCCTGATCTATTTTCCAAGGAAACTGGCAGATAGCTGTTCAAGAAGGTACGGAATGTGCTAGTTGCTTCCGGTGAGGCTACCACGCCTAGCAGCGATTCCCTGAGCACCAGGGAGGGAGCGCCGGCTGTTGAGAGTATTCACCTTCTTCTTGATGATGATAGTGGCTGTCGCCGGCATGTCCACGGGCTACCGAGTCATAACCGGCAAGGATCTGGTGAACTTTGCCGATTTTGGACTGGGTACTCAGGGTAATTCGTCATCTGCAGTCGCGGCAGCCCAGCAGGCGGCAGCCCCGACCCCCCGGCCGAGTCCAACACCGGAGCCCGTCGTCACTCCTACTTTGACTCTGACTCCCACTCGCGCGCCCGACGCCGTCAAAACGATGCTGGTGGGCAATACCGATGGTCAGGGTGTCTACTTGCGCCGCAGCCCGCACCTGGAAGACAAGCTGCAGGCATGGGTCGATGGTTCCAAGATGGAAGTACTGAGTGGGCCAATTGAGAGCGAAGGGCGTCAGTGGTTCCAGGTGCGTGCCCCGAACGGCGTGGAGGGTTACATTCCATCGCAGTTTCTGGTCAATGCTCCCTAGGTAAAATCAAGCTTTGGACCACGACCCGGGAATCGAGACCTCTACTCTTGCCACAAGGCGAACATTCCCTCCGTTGTGCATTGGTGGCACGAAGGGTGCCTGTGTGACCCAACCCTGTGGATGGAAAACAGGTTACAGGCATCTCGAGGAGGCGATAATGCGCGAGATGGAGGAGACTCAGAGCAATATCACGCGATATCTGGAGAGTATACCCACGCAGAGCTACATCTGGCTTGCCCTGGGCAGCGTATTGGTGTCGGCTTTGCTGTACATTTCTGGTCGGCGGTCGACGGCGCTCTTTGTGGGCCAATGGCCTCCCACGTTCGCGGCTCTTGCCCTGATCTACAAGCTGCTGGCCCCCGGTCGCGAGCGACCGGGGGAGCAGATGCGGGAGATGGGCGAAGAGGTGCGCCGGACGGCCCGTGAGACGAGGAGCAGGGTGACACGGTAACCCTGGCCTATAGCGATCCATCTTAGCCGAGGCCTGAAGGATCAACCCTTCGGGCCTCTCACTTTGTCGGAGATGATTCCCTACCGCTCGACCGTACGCCGTTGTGGTAGCATAGTGAGGGCGAATCTTCGGCGAGGAGGGAGTAAAGATGATCGACGCATCCAGGGCTGTTGAGAGACTGAGCGGCTCCCAGCGGAATCTATCCGACAAGCTACCGAAGCCCAGAACCGCGAAGGTGATCGGGCTACACAGGGGTGACCCATCCTTCGATACCCCCGAATATATCGTCCAGGCTGCCGTCAGAGCTATGCGGGAGGGGTTCACCCACTACCCTGCTCCCCAAGGTGATCCCCAGTTGCGGGAGGCTATCGCCGCGTACCAGTCCAGACTCAGTGGAGTACCGGTTTCTGCGTCCGAGGTGGTGGTCACCAATGGGGGAACCGGCGCCATTAGTGCCGCCATGATCGCCTTTCTGAACGAGGGCCAGGAGGTCATCCTGTTGGATCCCACCTACTCTCTGTATGCCGACGTGGCCCGAGTCATAGGGGCCAAGTATGTGTCTGTTCCGTTGACTCCCGACTTTGCGGTGGACCTGGATGCGGTGCGGGCGGCGATCACCCCTCGCACCAGGATGATCGTGCTGAACTATCCCTCAAACCCCACCGGCCAGCAGTTGGAACCGCAGGAGTTGGAAGGGTTGGCAGCCATGGCCGTGGAGCATGACCTGGCCATATTGTCCGATGAGGTGTACGACCAGTTGGTATTCAAAGGGAAGCACCTATCCGCCCTGGGCCATCCCGATCTTACGGAGCGCACCCTTCTGGTCAACTCCCTTTCCAAAAGCTACGCAATGACCGGCTGGCGAGTTGGATGGTTGGTGGCCAAGGGGAACCTGCTGAAACCGGTCGCGGCGGTCAACAGGACTGCCGTGGGCTACGTGAATAGCATAGCCCAGCGGGCGGCCCTGGAGGCTCTGACCAACGAGCCAGAAGACAGGAAGTGGCGAAGCTGGATGCTGGGGCAATATGAAGCTCAGCGGAAGGCCATGTGGGAGCAGTTGGGACGGATCCCGGGGGTCCACGTTTACGAGCCCGAGGCTGCCTTCTACGCGTGGGTGCGGTACGATGCGCCGCTATCGTCTGTCGAAATGATGGCCTACCTCTACGAGCGTGGGTTGAACGTGCGTCCCGGCACCGAGTTTGGGGCTATGGGGGAGAAACACCTCCGCTTCACCTTTGCCCCATCGGTTCAGGTCATCACCGAGGGCATCGCGATCTTCAGGACGGCCATGGAGGAGCTGCGGGCCGGCTGAGTAGTGGGCTGGGT
>DAHXJB010000118.1:0-3045 GCA_027372455.1 Chloroflexota bacterium
CAACCTTTCGATAAGCTCTCCGGCGCTTCGACCCGAACCCATTCAAGAAGCTCCCGAGACCAATACCCGCGCCGCTCCTGCCAGGGCCGGATTCTCCCTCGGCTTCAACACCACCTGCCGCGGGTTTGGGTACTTCACCTCCGCACCGAGGAGATCGAAGACCCTCTTCCCGGCTGGAAGCGGAAGGGTTACCTCTTTGCCATCTACCTTGGACCAGACCACGGTAAACTGGATGCCGTCGGATCGGCTCGCGTCCACCTGCATCGTCTCAGCAGATTCCGACCAGGAAATCTTGGAGATCCTGGATAACAACCTGGCCATGTTCACAAAGGCATGATAGGACGGTTTCATGACCAGATTGCCGTTGACGACACTTGCCAGTGAGAAGTCATCGCTCGAATCCAGCAACGAGTAGTAGTACAGCCGATCCATCATGCCCGAGGCAATGGCGAGGGAGGTGATCTGCGGGATGTAACCTTCCGCCAACTGTTGGTCGGTGGCACGTCGCTGTCCGGAGTTCACGGTCGGGTTTCCCACCTCCGCCAGATCGAACTTGAGATCATTAACCCTCGCTTTTGCCATGGTCTCGCGCATGAGGGTCAGCCTTTGCAAGAACCCGTCCACGGGACCATAGTAGTGGTCCGCCACCCGCTGAAAGGGCAGGTACTTGGAGGAGCCATGGCTCCAGCCGGGAAGTAGAGCATCGAACGTGCTCAACAGCTTCTGCAGGTATTCCCCCTGTCCGAAGTAGGCCATCCCAGGAAGACAGAGATCGAGGTCGTCGAGGTTGTATTTCTTCTTCGTATCAGCGGCAGCCGAGAATATCTTGACCAACTCCGGAAGATTGTCTCGCCACGCCGCACCAGGATCGTTGGGCTCGTTTCCCCAGATGATGGTCCGGATACCATACTCGTATAGGACCCGAACCGTGTGATCCACCCTCGGGATACTCAGCGGCCGATCGAATTCGACCACCACCGTGCCTTTACAGCCGTTGGCCATGGCCCAGACCGCGCGATCGAACATGCGACGCTGCACATCCTCCAGATAGTCTCTACCTCGGAAGCCACCAGCGAGAGGGCTATTGGCGAATAGCAGGAACCGCTCTTTCCCGTCGTCGACGGAAGGGGTGTAGGGCGATATAGCAAAGCGAAAATGTCCGAGATTCAGGCCTTCAGCTTCCTCCATCATCGGCCAGTTGTTCAGTCCGATCCGCGACTCGGTGAGAGGCGTGTTGGCGAGCAACTGCTGTAGCGGAGTTTGCGCTGAGGCATTCTTGTTCCCTTCTGACTCCCTTCGAGCCGTACAACTCGCCACAGCTTCAGCGGGGGACCGCGAAGGGATATCGGATGGCAGCCAGTTTCCCCTGGCCAAACAGGCTTCGATCATTTGTTGCTCTGATTGTGCGGCCGCTTCTTGAGTGTCGGGAAGCTGGGTCTGTGCAGACGAAGGATCCGACGGCGATGAAGGCTCTCCACTCGCGCGGGCGGAAACGGCAACAGGGCCCATGGCCGCGCCCGCGGCCAGAGCCGAAAGGTAGCCCAGCAGCTGCCGGCGGCTGATCTTCCCGCGATCCCCCAATCGATCCATCGTCTCCATAGTCTCCACCAGATGCCTCCCCCACCAGCCTCGAACGACCGTCCCATGCCGCGGCCGTCGGCTCAGCCGCTCCACAACCTGCGGCTTCCCGAGAGCAGAAGATGAGCCAGACGAGATCCGCGATAGAGCCTCAGGTCAAACAGAACCGCCAAGCTCTCGCGCATCGATCGATTCTGAGAGATCTGAGCCAACCCTCAGATGGTGCGGCTGCCGCGTTGAAGCGGCATGATACTACACGGTCGACCGGCGTGCTGACCAGATCCCGCCCGATCCAAGTCGCGCCCTCGCTTTCCACGCCACATTCAGGGGCAAATCTCCACAGTCGGGGAAAGCCCGCCGGTATCACCGGCGGGCCGATCGATGCGCATCGAATGCTTATGGCGTGACAACCATGAACTCGGTGGGCATCAGCCGTGCAGCTAAGGAATCTCGCCGAATCTGCGAGGAAACAGATTGGATAGCGCGACCAACCAAGAGGTTGACTCGCCGCATCCAGGTGGTAGAATGACGTCAGCTTGTAAGATTGGTCATATTACAAATGAAACAGCGTCTGATCTCGGTACCGGTCGCCCTCTTTCGCTCCACCCCTTTCGCCGTTCTTGCCATTTCTGCACTCTTGCTGGCGGCCGGCTGCGCTCCTCGCGCCGTCGGCGGTGCTACCAACCCTGCCAGCAACTCAGCGCCCACCGGAGCCGCTCCGGGCGACCCCGTGAAGGTGGTAGCGCCAGACGGCTCCACAAAGAGCCTCTCCCTCAAGGAGATGGCCGCCCTTCCCCAGGGAAGGATCTAGGTGGAGGGCAAGTGGGAAGAAGGTCCAACCCTACCAGATGTCCTGGCTGCGACCGGCATCAAGAAGTTCAAGCAGGTAACCCTTTTCGGCGCGGAGGGGGCAAAGCTAACCCTGACCGAGGCACAGGTGAACCGAAATGTGGTGCTGGACTTCACCAACCACGGCACGGTGAAGTTTTCGTCGCTGGCCGTGCCAAAGAAGAGCTGGATCAAGGACGTCAGCACCATTCGGGTGGAGTGAGATGCGTTTCCTGATCGGCATCGACGATACCGACAACCTGGAGAGCCGCGGTACCGGATACCGAGCGCGCCAGCTGGGTTCACTGCTGGCCGAAAGGGGACTCGCGACCATCGAGGGCGTAACTCGCCACCAACTGCTGGTCGATCCTCGCATTCCATACACTTCCCACAACAGCTCGGCATGCATCGCCGTCTCGGCACCATCCGACGGGGTGGATGCCATTGTGCAGTGCTGCAGGGATTACCTTCTGGCTGAATGCGCGTCGGGGTCAGACGCCGGCCTGTGTGTGGGGGAAGCCGCCTCTGTGGCGGAGTCCGTTCGACGCTTTGGCCAAAGAGCCAAGGTCGAACTGCTGACCATGGATGAGGCTGAGATTCTGGCTGCTGAAAACGGGTTCCATCTGGAAGGTCTCACCG
>DAHXJB010000120.1:0-1991 GCA_027372455.1 Chloroflexota bacterium
TCAAGGCGGTCACCCACTAGCGTTGGTCGCATCGTGAAAGCCACGAGGAGATGCTTCGCTGACGCTCAGCATGACATGGTAGACGTTTCCGCAATATACCGTACACTATCGGACGCAGCCCGGGTCGCTGGCGGCGCTCGCCCGATTGTGCACCGCCGGCCCTGCCCTTTCACTTGCTCTTCGTGTACACTATTCCAGTGCGGCGCGGAGAGCGGGAACGGCAGCTGCTTCTCCCGTGAGCTAGGAGAAACCATCCAGATTTAGGAGAGAGACTATTGCTTGCTGCGCTGGAACAGGTAATTATCCCGTCCATCGAGCATCTTTACGCCCAGGTGGGCTACCTGGGCGTCCTGATTGCCATGGCCATCGAGAGCGCGTGTATCCCGATACCCAGCGAGATCATCATGCCCATGGCTGGCTGGATGGTCTTTCGCGGAGTCTTCGATTTCTGGTTGGCGGTCATAGCGGGAACGGTGGGGTGCACCGTCGGATCCGCCGTGGCCTATTGGGTGGGGGCATGGGGCGGACGGCCGCTCCTTCTAAAGTATGGTCGGTACCTGCTGATCTCAGAGCACGACATAGAGACAGCCGATCGTTGGTTCGCCAAGTACGGCGACCCAGCAATCTTCTTTTCCAGACTACTGCCGGTGATCCGGACCTTCATTTCGTTTCCGGCAGGCGTCACAAAGATGAACTTCGGGAAGTTCCTCCTCTACACAACCATCGGCTCCTTCCCATGGGTTCTGGGGCTAACCTACGCCGGCAAACTGATGGGGGACAACTGGGTGCAGGTTAGGACCGTGCTGCACAACTTCGACTACCCGATCATCGCCCTGCTGCTGGCCGCCGTGGCCTACTACCTGTACCGCCATCTCAAGCCCCTCTTCCAGAAGAACCGGCAGGACGCGACCACAGACTGAGACCCGCCCACCGGCGCGACCATATCGGGGCGAACACGAGGTTGGCGCCGTACGGGCGAACCGTCCGGGGCAGATCATGATTGGACGCAGATCAACCCCAGCCATTCGGGCACTTGTCCCGGTGACTGGGGTCGATCCCTTCCCCTTGCGATCCCGATCGAACAGCTATGCCGCTGGCCTTCCCGTCCGCCGGTCCCAACGCAGGTAGTAGGGATAGCCCGGCTCAAACTGATTGGCAGTCTTCAGGTAGTCCTCCTCGTTACCCTCGATCATCAGCTTGTGCATGAGGACAACGTCGGCCCCGGGGATCCACTCCACGGGTTGGACACACAGGCTCATGACGGCACGGCCATCCTCGTACACACTGACCATGCCCCGTCCTCGCGGCACCCGGTAGATCCTTCCCTCTCGAGTGGGACTCGGGACCTCCAGGTAACCTCGGTGTTCTAGGTCCCGGGCCTGTTCGGGATCCAGGACCTCCTGCAGGAGCGTCTCCGCCCGCCGCTCAGCTTCCAGCTGCAGGTTGTGCCCTCTGCCGGAAACCCCGCGGGAGCGAGACCCGAACAGGACCCAGAACACTATTCCCACGAACTGGGCTGCCAGTACAGCGATGCCTATCCAGGCAGCCAACTCCCAGTGCATGCTTGCCCCGATCGTCTCCATCATCCCCCAGCAACCCTAGGCACCATGACGATCTGCTCGGAGGTCTTATCGAATCTCTCGAGCTTCTCGGCCGGCTTGCCGGGATCCACCTTGAAGGCTGTAGCGCCCTTCGCCTTGTGCTCCTCGAAGATCCTCTCAGCCTCTCGAATGGCCTCAAGGGCCTCCGGATCACCTACTTCCGCCTTCTTCTCGTCCCACTCCACAGTGGTATCGCCTTGATGGCTCAGTATCCTCAGCTTGGCCATTATCGCTTCCGTCTCCTCTCGAAGTCTTACCTGGAGGAATCGCCTCGATTCCAGAACGGGATCGCCCATTCCCGCGCACCATCGCCGACCCTTCAGCCGGGCAACGGACCGCTAGGAAACTCCCATCCGAGCACGAAGCGTACCAGCCATCCCGTTCTCACCC
>DAHXJB010000122.1:0-15003 GCA_027372455.1 Chloroflexota bacterium
CCCCGAGCGATGATAGGCCCGGCGGCAGGGTAGAGCGCCCTGCCCTACGCCTCCGTTCATATCGTCGGGGTCGGGGACGCACCCGACTCCTTGCGAAGGGAGATCCAGATGTCCTCGTCAGCGACAGAGCCGGTGGCAGGCCGGCACAACTACCATACTGAGGATCTGATCCTCGACCTGGAGGCACGAGCCCGGGCCATCCGTCGCGCCGTCGTGACCATGGTCCACCGCGCGGGCTCCGGCCACCCCGGCGGCTCCCTCTCGGCCACCGACTTCCTGGCCGCCCTCTATTTCCACCAGCTACGGATCGACCCGCGGAACCCCCAGTGGCCCGAGAGGGATCGTTGCATCCTCTCCAAGGGACACGCCGCGCCGGCCCTCTACGCGACCCTGGCGATGCGCGGCTTCTTCCCCGAGTCGGAACTGGCCACCCTGCGCCAGCTGGACTCTCGACTGCAGGGCCATCCCGACCGCAACAAGACCCCGGGGGTGGAGATGACCGCCGGGGCGCTGGGCCACGGGGTCTCCATCGGCGCCGGACTAGCCCTGGCCGCCCGGCTGAACGGGGCGAGCTACCGCACCTACGTCCTGCTGGGCGACGGCGAGATCCAGGCGGGCGTCGTCTGGGAGGGCGCCATGACGGCCGCCAAGTACCGATTGGACAATCTCACCGCGATCCTCGACTTCAACGGCGTCCAACTGGATGGCATGGTGGCCGATATCATGCCGCTTGACCCCGTTGTGGAGAAGTGGAGGGCCTTCGGCTGGCACGTTCTGGAGATCGACGGCCACAACATGCGCCATATCCTGGATGCGCTGGACGAGGCCCCGAAGATCCACGCCAAGCCCACAATCATCGTGGCCCACACCGTGAAGGGTAAGGGCGTCTCCTACATGGAGAACAGGAACAGCTGGCATGGGAAGGCCCCGAGCGACGAGCAGTACGAGCAGGCAATGGCAGAACTGGCAGATCCGGAGGTGAACCGTGGCTGAGATGGAGTCGGTGCGTGTAGCTTACGGCCAGGCGCTGGCCGAGTACGGCGCCCTCAATCAGGACGTGGTGGTGCTGGACGCCGACGTGTCGGCCTCCACCCAGTCTCACTACTTCGGCAGCAAGTTCCCCAGCCGGTTCTTCAACGTCGGCATCGCCGAGGCGGGCATGGTGGACACGGCCGTTGGTCTGGCCCTGGGCGGGAAGATCCCCTTCGTGAACACCTTCGCCTTCCTGCTCGCCTTCCGGGCCGCGGAGCAGATCCGCACCTGCATGGCCTACTCCAAGGTGAACGTGAAGCTGGCAGCCCACTACGCGGGTCTCTCCGACTCCTTCGATGGGCCCACTCACCAGGCCGTAAGCGACATCGCGGCGATGCGAGGCCTGCCCGAGATGGTGGTGGTGGTGCCGGCCGATGCCACCGAGGCCAGGTTGGCCGTCAAGGCCGTGGCGGAGTACCTGGGCCCGGTCTACATGCGACTCTGCCGCAACGAGCTGCCGGTGCTGTTCGATGCGAGTCATCCCTTTCAGATCGGCAAGGGTGTCACGCTGCGCCAGGGTGGCGACGTGACCCTCGTGGCCACAGGGGTGATGGTGCACCGAACCCTGGAGGCGGCAGAGGAGCTGCGGCGGCTGGGGATCGACGCCCGAGTGTTGGAGATCCACACCATCAAGCCGCTGGACGTGGAGCTGCTCGTCGCGGCGGCGCGGGAGACGGGCTGCATCGTGACGGCGGAGGAGCACTCGGTCGTCGGAGGGCTCGGCGGGGCCGTGGCCGAGGCGCTGAGCGAGCAGACCCCGGTACCGGTGGTCCGGGTGGGCATCCAGGACCGTTTCGCGGAGACCGGTCCCTACTTCGCCCTGCTGGACCGCTACGGCATGGCCGTGGCCGACGTGGTGTCCGCTGCTGAGCGGGCCATCGCCCTTAAGCGAGAGCGATAACCCACAACACAGTGTTCCGCCAACCTGGTTTTCACACGTAGGGCGGGGTCTTGTACCCCGCCGCCCGGTCCGTCTGGCGCGCTTGGCGGCGGGGGATACGTGACGCGAGCGAGCGCAGCGTCACGCCCGCCCTACCCATCGAAATCACTTTGGCGGTGTACCAGTGCATCCACGGCTTCCTCGCAGAGGTTGCAGCGACTGTGGCCTTTTCCTCTGCCGCTGGGTTGTCAGCACGAAGAGATCCTTCTACTGAACCGTGACCGCCCTTCTCACCGGTGACAGGCCGAACAGATCCCTCCAGGAGTCGTGGTGCCGGTGGAACAGCCACACGACGACCCAGCCGAATCAGCCATCAACCCCCATCGGTTGCGCCATGCCGGCGCGCCCTCTCGAGTCGGGCGATTTCCCGATAGATCCCGCTCTGGCGGCCTCATGCGTAACAAATCCCCAATCACCTCGTTCATCATCCCGACACTCCCTCCAGATAGAAAACCAATCAAAGGAGAGCGAAAACGTGAGAAACAGCAGCAAGAGGGCCATAGCCATCCTGACAGTTACCCTTCTGCTATTCACACCTATCCTGGCTCACGCCCAGGTACCGCCCACTCCCACGGCAACCGATGTCACCGCGACGGCAACATTGACGCCGGCATCCACGCCCACGTCAACCCCGACGGTAGTGCCGGGTCCGACGGCGACCGACACCCCCACCGCGATACCTTCTCCCACGCTGGGCGCAAGCCCGGCAACCGTGACAGCCGGCAATACAGTGACGGTGAGTTGGAGCAACATTCCCAACCCCACTGCTACCGATTGGATAGGGCTGTACCAGGTGGGTGCAAGCAACATGGACCAGCAGGACTGGATGTATGTGAGCGGATCGCAGACCTCGAGCACACCGCTGGCCTCCGGATCGGCGAGTTTCACCATCGCGTCCAGCCTGACTCCCGGCAACTACGAGTTCCGGCTCTTCGCCGATGGCGGCTACACCCTGCTGGCAACCTCGAACCAGGTGGCGGTCACCGCTCCAGTCGCGACGGCGACCCCGACGCCGACAGCTACCAGCACACCGGCGCCATCAGGCACACCTACCGACACACCGACGCCTACGTCGACCGCCACGCCAAGCGGAACTCCACAGACGCCGACTGCGACTCCCACTGGCTGGCAGACCATCGTGATTCCGCTCCCCCAGGGAAACAGACAGGCCAACCATGGCTGGTTCGTCTCCTGGATAGCCCACTTCGTACAGACCGTCGAGGACGCGAGCCACGGGCTGATGGTATCCTTCTTCGCTCGCTCGGATAAGGGAAAGCAGAACGGGCACGCAAACAACGACGACGAGAACCAGGTCTCCACAACAACCCCGACTCCCACGGCTACCGGCACACCGGCAACTCCAACCGCTACCGCTACCGCAACGCCAGCGGCCACGGCAACCGCCACACCAACCAGCCAGGCGACGGCAACGGCGACGGCTACGGCAACGGCAACGACAACAGCTACCCCAACCGGCACAGCTCTACCCACCACCACGGCCACGCCCGCTGTCGAGGTCGAGAATCCGGAGCAGCAACACAACAATCGGCACGAGGAGGCGAAGAAGCACCAGGGCAATTCGGAGCACGAAGGCTACCAGGAGCAAAAGCGTCACGGCTCCGACGACAAGAACGAACAAGAAGGGGATGAGGCGACCCCTCAGCCGGCCGCCACAACTGGTACCGCTACCGCTACCGCCACGGCGACCCCCACTCCCACTGTCGGCCAACCACAGGGTCCGGCCATCCTTCCCCAGTGGGGGAACCCACAGGACAGAAACAGGAGAGACGGCGGTGACTGGCAGGGACGCTCAAACTCGGACAACGGCCACGGGCAGCAGGGCGGGGACCAGAGAGATGGAAACCGGCCCGGGAACGGCTCTCGCTCCTCTGATGATTAGGGAGGCCGGCCGGGAACATCCGGTTCGATAGCAAGGCTGCTCCAGATTGAAGGTGCGGGCCGGCTCTCACTTGAGAGCCGGCCCGTGCGTTATCCCCACAGTTGACCTTCCTTCACGGCAATGCCACACTATCTCAAAGCTTCCAACTGCTGGAAGGGGGGCGAGATGTACCGGCGAATCCTGGTTCCGCTGGATGGTTCCGACCTTGCCGAAACAGCTATTCCCCACGCGGAGCTGCTGGCGTCCGCAAGCGGCGCCGAACTGGAACTGATACGTGTCACCCTGCTACGCTTCGTCCAGGCTCCCGATGGGCATGGGCACGTGGTACAGGAAGAGGGGGATCGAGAGGAAGCGGAAGCTTACCTCGCTACTTGGGAGAAGCGGCTGCGCGACAGGGGGATCAGGGCCACCGGCCAGGTGCGAAGTGGAAGCGTGGCAGAGGAGATAGTCGAGTACGCGGGCAGCACGCGAGCCGATCTGATCGTCATGTCCACCCATGGTCGAACCGGAGCACGGCTATATGCCTACGGAAGCGTGGCGGAGAAGGTGCTGAGGGCCGCCCCCTGCTCTGTGCTGGTAGTCAGGACTTGATCCATCCCCCTGTCATTTCTCATCGCCAACTCATGGTACTTCGACACAGTGAAGATGAAACTAGTTGAGACCATTGTGACGCAGCACTGGGATCGCCGCCGAGCAGCAGGGGCTTTGCCCAGGCCGCACAATGGTCTCCAGTCGCTCCCATTCGGTGTTGGGCAGGGGCCTGGCCATCTCCACGGGCAGCTCCAATCCCAGGTAATGGGTACGGATCACCACCATCGACACCTTGTGGGTGACCAGGCAGATGGTGCGTCCTGGATGGCGACGGACGATCTCCTCCACCACCGCCACTACCCTATCGTGGAGCTCCCTGATCGATTCGCCTCCCGGCGGCCGGATCGGCCTCGGATCCTCCCTCCACTGGCGAAAGAGTTGAGGGTAAAGTTCGGCTATTCGGGAGCTCAGCATCCCCTCCCACTCCCCCAGGTCCATCTCCCGCAGGCGCGGATCGGTCCGCAGATCAGTTCCAGATCGCCGTGCGATGGCCCGAGCGGTATCCAGGGCGCGACTCAGGGGGCTCGAATAGACGAAGTCGATCCCGTGCCCCGCAAGCTCGCCGGCCAGCCTCTCGGCCTGCTCTCGCCCTGTTGCGTTCAGGGGGATGTCGGCTCCGCCCTGGTACCGTCCCTCCAGGTTCCAATCGGTCTGACCATGGCGAACCAGAAGTAACCCCGCGTAGCCACTTACCATCACTCCAGCCCCCGCATCTGGCGATACTCCGGCACCGTGATCATCGGGGGCCTCTCACGGTCTCGCAACTCCTTGACCTCCAGGTGAAACTGGTCCCTGGTATGCTGGATCAGCTTCATGCTGGAGTTGAGCTCGGCCATCAATCGCAGCCGCTGCTGGTCCTCAACCCGCTTCAGCACCACCTGAATCAGGGTGAATGCCATCTTGCTCAACGATACCAGTGTCTGGTTGCGGTGGATCCGCCGTTTCAGGTCCACCTGCCCTATGGTGTGAAGGCCGAATGCCTCGAGGAAATCGATCAGCAGCCCCGTCTCGACGCCGTAGCCGGTGAAGAACGGAATCTTCTCCAGCGCCTCCCGACGCCCGGCGTACTCCCCAGCAAGCGGCTGCACGATGCCCGAGAGCTCCGGGTAGAAGAGGTTCAGCATGGGTCTGGCCGTCAACTCCGTGACCCGACCGCCACCGGTCCCGAGGGTCTTATGGCCCACACGGATCGGCCGTCTGTAGAACCCCTTCACGTACTTGACCCGCGGGTGCTGCAGCAGCGGCCCCAGCAGACCGTATACGAAGCGAGGATGGATATTCCTGATGTCGGTGTCTATCCAGGCAACGATATCGCCCTTCAGCACGTAGAGACTCTTCCAGAGAGCCTCGCCCTTACCCGCTATAGAGCCATACTGAGGAAGGATTTCCTGATGGAGATGCACTGGAATGCCGTGGCTTCGGGCAATCTCCACCGTTCGGTCGGTCGATCCGCTGTCGATGAGCACTATCTCGTCCAGGAGTGGGTGTCGCTCCATCAACTCCGATTTCAGGGAAGCGATGATGGGTCCGACCGTGGGCTCCTCGTTGAGCGCGGGCAGCCCCAGGCTGATGGTCACTCCGGCAGATCTCTTCAGCCGCACCAGCAGATCCAGGTCCGACCACTCCTCGCTGTCGAAGGTGTTTTCAGCGAACCACTTGTCCACCACGGTAGAGATCGGTATGGTCGGTTGGGGTGGCTCCTCCTGGAACAACTGCCCGAAGTCGGGCCTCAGTCCCCCCACCGGCTCCTTGGTCTTGACCACTATCACCTGGCGATCCGCTTCTCGCACCACCCGTTCCGCGATGGATCCGAAGAGATAGGGTTCAGATGAGACAGGGGCAGCCGAGGCACCCATGACCACCAGTTGATGGCTGCAAACCTCCGAAAGAATGGCCTGGACCACGGACTCAGAGACCTTGAATGAGCTCTCCACCCGGCCGCTGGGCACGGTGCCAAGGAAGCGGTCGAAATGCTCCTTCTCTCGCTCCACATCCTTCAGGGTGAGCCCCGGCGGCATGATCCGAAGAGCCGTCACAGTGGCGTCGTACCGCTCCGCGAGCACCACCGCCAGCCGCAAAGCAAGGGCGGCATGTGGACCGCCGCGGACCGGCAGCAGGATGCGCTTGCAGTTCCCCATGGAGTGGGGCTTGACCATAGCGATGTCGCACGGTGGGTCCTTCACGATTTCGTCGATGGTGGTGCCGAAGATGGCGTTGGGTGTAGTGGTGGATCCCTTCCAGGCCAGCAAGAGAAGGTTTGCCGACTCCTCCCTGGCGGCATCCCGGATCCCCTGCCAGACCTGCCGGGACACCCTCACCAGGGTCGCGATCTCGAGGTCCAGCGACTTGCCGGCCATCTTGAAGAGTCGCCCCAACCTTTGCCGGTGGGCCTGGGCCGGGCGAGCACCGTGGCTGAAATCCACGTCCTCGGGGACCTCCACCACACCCAGGGCCACCACCCTACCACTGCGCTCTCCTGCCCGCACCGGTATCAGTGTCCCCGCGATCTTGATCAGATCGCCGGCCGACCTGCTGTCGTACAAGGGCACCAGTATGGTGAACTCTCTCTCCGCGGCCACAGCCATTCCTACCCCCTTAGCACGAGACTGCTGCAATCCTGAGCGCCCGCGAAGGACCAAACGGCCCCGAGTACAGTTCGTTACCGCTCAGGATGGCAGGTGGGCGGACTCCATCTTCCCGACCAGAGGCGCGATCTCACGCTCGAACAGAGAATCCCAGGAGTAACGGCCGAGGACCCGGCGGCGCAAGCGGTACACCCCATCCTCCTTCATCCACTGGAGGATCAGTGCGGCCACCAGGGAAGGTTGCTCGTCCAGCTCGAAGTAGTGTGGGGATTCGAGCCCGATCTCTCGAAAAGGCGGGATATCCGAGCAGAACACAGGAAGCTTGAACAGACCGGCCTCCAACAGGGGGATCCCGAATCCCTCCTGAGAGCTGCTGAACAGAAGAAGGTCGCTCAGGGAATAGAGGTCCCACATCATCCGATCGCTCACCGGATAGCCGCCACGATCGGACTCCAGATGCTCGAACAGCAGGATCACCTCTCTCTGAACGCCCAGTTCCCGACGGAGATGGTGCAGTTTCTCCACGTAGTCTCCCGATCGAACGTTGTGCGGGCCCGGGGGACCGGTCACCACCAGCCTCGCGTCGACTCCCTGCTGGAGCAGCGCGTGGGTGATCCGAATACTCATCTCCAGATTCTTTCGCTGGGTGATCCGGACCGGCGCCAGCATCAGCAGTTCCCCCTGGAGAAGCCCCAGCCTGCCCACCAGCTCACCCGTCTCCGGCTCAAGCTTCAACTGTACGCGCGGGTCCACCCCCGCCGGTATCACCTTCAGCCGCTCCGGTGGGAGATCGAACAGGTCCGACAGCTCCCGCTGCCGAGCCGAGGATACCACCACGTAGCTAGCCTGCTCCAGTGGTTGTTTCAACAGCCGCCAGGGGAAACCCTCCCTCATCAAGGGGATGTAGAGATCGTTCTTCCAGGAAAGGTCGTGGCACCAGGCAACCAGTCTTGGTGCCCCTCCACGTTGTGCGATTCGGTGCAGGGCCGCGGTGAGCGGAAGGTTGAAGTGCAGGGTGAGTGCATTGTGCACCACGCAGAGATCCACACCGACGAACGCTCGCCTGAGGGTTTCCTCTATCCTCTCCGTCGCCTCGTGGAAGCGCTCGCTCACCACCCCCTGCTCCAGCTCCTCGTTGATCGCAAGCAGCTCAGGATCCTTTGAGTAGAGCGAGGGGATCAAGCGGACCGGCACGTCATGTCGAAAAGAGTCCCCTTGGCCGGCGATGACCACGGTGGGGTAACCGCGATCGGCAAACAGCCCGGCGTGGACGGCGATCAGCTGCTCTACGCCGCCAACGACCGGGGGGCATGTATAGTGCAGGATAGCGATGGAGGGTTTTCGCAAGGTGGGTCCTCCCGGAGGATATCTTAGCCGCTGCTTGTTGCCACCCGCAAGCGCTAACAGCACCATATCGCCACAAGTTCCCAAAACAGCTGTAGAGAGCATTCGACGGTGGGACGAAACCTGCATCTACTGGTCCAGACCGGGACCGAGGGCTGATTACCGGTCGCCGAGAGTGGATGTGGTCAGATGGATGAGCTGCGAACCATCGTCCTGGAGGGAGATCCAGCGACCCTGGGGATGAGTCACGGGCGGCTGTTAGCGGGGGAGATCCAGCTTCTGGCAGGGCAGGTGTCCAAACAGCTATTCCGGCGGGGCGGTGCCCTCCGGGGCATCCCACTCCGGCTGGTGGCCCAGACTCTCGCCCTGGCCATGAGTCGCCACATCCCGCCCCGGATCAGGGCGGAGATCAGGTGGATAGCCCGCGGGGCTGGCGTCCCCTATGTTGACCTTCTGCTGATCAACACTCTGGACGACGTGCTGAACATCCTGCGGCGGCTGGCGCCTCACGCCCCACAGCTGGCCTGCTCCAGCTTCGCCCTCTTCGGCAGCCGCAGCAGAGACGGCAGGCTGATTCATGGCAGGAATCTGGACTACCACTTCCGGGGCACCCCCCTGGACGACGCCGGAGCAGTGGCCAAGCTGCTGATTCAAGAGACGACCCTGTTCGTCTACCGCCCACTTGGACGGGCAGCCTTTCTGTCGGTTGGTTGGCCCGGCATGGTGGGCGCCACCACCGCCATGAGCCAACAGGCCCTTTCCCTCGGGAACCTCACCTCCTACCTTCGAGGCACCACACCCAACGGGACGCCCACCGCTATCCTCTACCGGCTGGTCATGGAGGAGGCATCGTCCATAAGAGAGGCCGACCAGATCCTCCGGGAAGCCCATCGGACCATCGGAAACAACCTTCTGGTCAGCTCGGGACGGGAGAACAGCGCAGCCCTTTTCGAGATCACCCGCTATGAAGTAACGAAGGTCACTCCTCAGGATGGACTGCTGGTGGCCACCAATCACTTTCTCAGTCCGGAACTGGCCCGACGACAGCGCCCTCACCTGCTGGCTCACTCCGTGGGACGATGGGAGAGGTTGCAGAGCCTATGCGATCGAAGGGATGTGGATGTAGATGAGGCTCTACGCTTCCTGGCCGATACCGGGCAAGGAGCCATGCCGGCGAACCCCCTGGCGAGGGTGGCAAACGAGGCGACAGCTCTCAGCGTCCTCTTCAGGCCAACCGAGATGACGCTGTGGGTAGGGCGAGGAAAGACGCCCCCGGCCTCGGCCGGCGAGTTTGTCCCAGTCGACGGCGCCACGCTGCTATCCCGCCAACGTGAGGGCCCCAGGGAACCCCGAGTTCCCCCGAGTTCCCCTAGGTTCCCCTAGGTTTCCGAGTCGGGCCGCACGAACCCCCTGGGGTTCTACTGTCTCAGGAGGGCCACCAGCCCCCGACCCGAGAGGGTCACCGCGCTGGCAACCAGCGCCTTGCCCATGTCCACCAGGATGAAGGGCGCGACCCCGAACTGCCAGGCATTCCCCAGTTCGGCGACCCAGTTGCTCCCCTGCCCGATGGCGAACCAGGACGCGAGCCAGACCGCCCCGGCCAGATAGATCCCGGCCGTGCCCAGGAGACCAGCAATGAAGAAACGCACCCTGCTCGGGCGAACCACAGACTCCGCCACCAGGCCGGTCAGATAGGCCCCCAGGACAAACCCAACGAGGTAGCCGCCCGTGGGCCCCAAGAGGGCAATCAATCCGCTCTTACCCTGGGCAAACACCGGAACTCCGGCGAATCCGATGGCTAGATACTCCATCTGGCTGAGAGCTCCGAGCCGGCTGCCCAGTACCAACCCGGACAGCAGGACGAACAGCACCTGCAGGGTCACCGGCACCGGCCCAATGGGGATCTGAACCAGCGCCCCCAGGGCCGTCAAACAGGCGAAGCCGGTGGCGAGAAACAGCTGTCCGTGTATGGTACGGGGATAAGTGAGAGAACGTACCCGAGAGATCATCCCGAGGCTCCTTTCTTCCTTCGTTGGAATTGCCCTCCCTTGTGGGAGGGGTCGGTGAGGTCCGGCACAGCAGGGAAAGAGCCACGCGGTAAGGACTTCAGTCCTTCGTCCCTTCGCCGCGACAGGACGAACGACTAAAGTCGTTACTACAAGGCCCAAGCAGAACCCAGAACGTGGGTCCCACGCCACTCCTACGGGAGGGCATGCAATCGCGATGCAATCGCCTCTGCCATCTGTTGGGTCGTGGCCCTACCTCCCAGATCGCCAGTCAGCACACGCCCCTCACCGGTCACTCCCATCATCGCTCGGAGCACCAGCTCGCCGGCCCCCTTCTCTCCGAGGAAGTCCAGCATGCTGGCCCCAGCCCAAATGGCCGCGACGGGATTGGCTATCCCCTTGCCCGCGATATCCGGAGCCGAGCCATGAACGGGCTCGAACATGGAGGGATAGCGTTTCTCGGGGTTCAAGTTGGCGCTGGCAGGTATCCCCAGTCCTCCCTGGAGAGCTCCACCCAGATCGGTCAGGATATCGCCGAAGAGGTTGGAGGCCACAACCACGTCCAGGGCCTCGGGCCGTAGCACGAACTGGGCTGCCAGCGCATCCACGTGCATCTTGGAGGCTTTCACCCTGGGATACTCAGCCGATAGCTCTGCCAGCACCTCATCCCAGAACACCATGCTGTACTGGCAGGCGTTGGACTTGGTCGCCGCGACCAACTGCTTGCGGGGCCTGCCCTCCGCAACCTGGAAGGCGTAGCGCAGCACCCGTTCGACCCCCTGCCGGGTGAAGACACCGGTCTGGATAGCCACCTCCCGATCGGTGTGCACGTGGACCCGGCCACCGACCCCGGCATACTCGCCTTCGGTGTTCTCGCGAATGGCGACGAAGTCGATTTGATCCGGCCCCTTGTCCCGCAGGGGACAGGGGACACCGGGCAACAGCTTGACGGGTCTCAGATTCACATACTGATCGAAACCCTGGCGTATGGGGAGCAGAAGCCCCCAGAGGGAGACGTGGTCCGGCACTGGTGGGAAGCCCACTGCCCCAAGATAGATAGCATCGTAGTCCGACAGGATCTTCAGCCCATCCTTGGGCATCATCTCCCCATGTTCTAGGTAGTACTCGCAGCTCCAGGGAAAGTCGTCGAATCGCAACTTAAAGCCGCCGTCAACCTGCTGCGCTGCCTCCAGCACCAGTTTGCCGGCAGCTATCACTTCGCGGCCGATGCCATCACCAGGGATACAGGCAATGGAATATTGCCTCATTGCAGCTCCTTCCCGTGGTCGTCGCTGAATGACCGAGACAGCAGAAGATTGTTCTGGGGCTCGTGCGGGCGATACTAGCATACGCGCGGCTCACCAGCAACAAGCCAGCCAGGAATGGCACGATCGAAGCGGACGATGGCCACCACCTTGCAGGGCTTGGGAAACTTCACCAGCGAGAGAGGCGTGTCGATTATGGGCACGCGGAACGGTGCACTTCGGCTATCGAAAGAACCCTTGCCTCTTGTCCTGACGCACGACAGAGACTGCTCCGGTTTCATCCACTTCGGACACCAACTGGACAGCCAACTTCTGAATGCTCCTTGCCAGGGATGAGCCGGGTTGGGCATCGAGAAAAGCTTCACCGCGCAGGGAGGCCTTTACAGGCCCATCTCCGCTGTGGGGCAGTTCCGCGGACAGCTCCTGCTGAAGTGCCTCCTCGAACTGCTCTCTCGACAGCACTTTGAAGGGAAAGATGTGGTTCATGACGTAGTGTAGCCTGTCTTTGGAGATGAAAACGACCTCCTTGAAGATCCGTTGGCATTCCCGAAGATCTCGCAGGGCGGTGATCTCCGGGGACGAGAGGAGCAGGACCCTGTCAGAGGACTCCAGAGCCGCGAGCACCGGATCGCTGAAGTAGGATTCGGTATCGATCACCACGTGGGCAAAGTGGCGACGCAACTGCTCTATGGCGGCCCTGGCCATCTCGCCGGTCACGGTCTCGCCATCCTCGGGCCTTAGGGCGCCCGTCATCACTCTCAACCCACTACCAGGGTGGATGGACAGGTAGTAGTCCAACTCCTCCCGGTGATCCATGCTCCGCAAGGTCTCGGCAGTGGTGGCCGACAGGCTGGACCTTGGTGAAAGGTTTAGAAGTAGCGAGCTGTGACTGAAGGTCAAAGAGAGATCCAGCAATGCCACAGAGTCGTGAAAGGAGTGAGCCAGGGCAACGGCCAGGTTCACCGCGAGCGTGGTTTTCCCCACGCCTCCTTTGGGACTGAAAACGGTGAACACCTTGCCGGAAGCAGTCAACTCTTCTGTCGCCTGTTCCATCGATGGCGGAACTTCGGGCCACTCGACTGTTGGAGCAGTGGAGACAGCTGTAGCGGCCTGCTCCTCGACAAGGGGAATGCTGGTGGTTGTTTGCTCCGCGGCAGGTGGCAGGTTAGGGGACGCTTGCTCCTCAGTTGGCCGAAGGTTGCCAGATGCCTGCCTTTGGGCAACTACCTTCATCGTCTGAAGCATCACATGGACGTTGAGGGCTTGGAAATCGTCGAAATCGTCCTTCTGCAGGACCGACAGCTTGACATCGGTCACAGCCTGCATTGTGACAAGGCTGGCCTCGCCGGTGATAAGGGCCATCTCCCCAAAGTGCTGCCCTTCGGCGAGCACGGCTATCTCTCTCTCACGACCCAGGGAATCGACCGCGGTGCCTTTGAGCTTTCCCTCCAGAACGAAGTGGAGGGCATCCCCTGGCTCGCCCTGTCGCAAGACGTAGTTATCCCGCTTGAACCGCTTCTCCTTGAGCAGACCAGCGATCTTCTGCAGGTCGTCCTCGGCCAGCTGCGCAAAGATGTCAACCGATCGCAACAGATCAACGTTTCTCACCCAGTACCTCCGGGACGGTCCTAGCAGGGGATTCGGCCGCCGTTGCTGTGAGTCGAGGGCTTCCTGAGGAGATCAACCATCGGCCGGCATCCGACAAGAATGAACGTTGGGGCTCCGACGGTGGAACATTCTATCACTTTGATCTTCAGCTGCAATAAGGCGTTGTTCTCACTGTGCCCGGTCTGGTGCAGAGCCAGGGTCTCGTGTGAACGAAGGGAATAGGTGGTATCATGAGAGCCTCAAGCCTTACCGCTCTAGAATCCGGGCTCAAGATGAAGGGGTTCTTTCTCACCACTATAGTGCTTCTGGTGCCCTTGGCGGCGTTGGGTTACTGGATGTTCAGACCGAGGCTCGCGGTGGTGCAAGCACGGTTGAGCAGGGCCTTCAGGGTGGCCGGCGTTCTCTACCTGGCCATTCTAGCCTTTCGTCTCGCAAGGTCCGGCGTCACCTCGAATCAGCTCGATGTGGCTGGCCTGTCGTTGGCTTTCTTCGGCACGATCTGGGTAATCGCCTGGATCATCACCCGCGCCCTGGCAAAGTGACCCCGTACCCTCTGGCGCGGGGAAACGTCCGTTGGGGGGGCTTTCAGGAGGACTGCTCATCCCAGCCCCACTGTCTCAGCACCGGTCGGGCCCGGTCCTCGGCACCCATCTGTCGCAGACGTCGACGCAGATAGTTGGCGTCCACATCCATCCGGGTGGCCAGCGCCGCGATGTCCTCCAGATCATGCTTTCCCTGTTCGGGTCCACGCTGAAGCACGGCCTTCAGGGCGATCACATCCTCCGGAGCCAACACCGGAACCTCAACCCTCTCAAACAGGGCGGTCCGGCTGTGACTCAGCATCTCATCATCCAGGGAATACCGGCAGAGAGTTCCATCCAGCTTGAGAAGCAGGCTCCCCACAATCTCCACCGAATCCACTTCCACCTTCAGGCTCTCCCCCCAGGTCGCCTTGCCGGTCTTGTGGGTATGTCCCAACAGCCGAGCGACCCGCGCCAGGTCATTGGGCCGGACCAGTATGTCCAGATCCGTCGGGGTACGGTTGCCAGTGTAGAGGTACACCGCCGCGCCGGCCGCCACGGCCCAGCGGATACCGGCATCTCCCAGCAACCATTTTATCCTCGCGGTCCCAAATGACAACTCCTTCAGCCTCCTGTCCACTTCCGCTTCTGAACCCCATTCTATCCACCCTGTGAGAGTCGAGCAACCAGGGAGCTAGCTCCCCGGTGATCGGCCGCGAGAGCACACAGAAGGGGCCCTGACAACTTAGTTGTCAGGGCCCCAAAACCTTTCTCTGAGCCTCAGCACGCACCCGGAATGGTCTCACACGACCCGTCCTAGCCAGCCCTTCGACGCTTAGCGCCGCCTGTGACCTGGTCTCAAGAAGCCGGTACGCGCGTGAGCTCCAACCCGCCCTGCGCAGCTAGTTCACGCAGGGCCTTATCTGTCAATCTGCCAGACTCCAAAGAGGATTCTTGCACACACCATGCAATCCCTCCTTCCGGTGGATTCGGTGAATGCTCTCCCCAGCGCCAGGGTGAACGTAGTATATGTCCGGATTCAGCACTTTGTCAATACCCCTGTTAGTGTCCTGTTAGTGTCCAGCGATTCTGTCAGGGTGCAACTGTTCAGCGAAAATGTCAGTCATGGAGGAGACGATTTCGTTGAACAAGAAGAAGCAGAAGCGACTGTTGGTGCTGAACCAGGTGATCGCTGGACATGTGACGGCCGA
>DAHXJB010000124.1:0-5303 GCA_027372455.1 Chloroflexota bacterium
CCATCAGCACTTTGGCGGTCAAAGCTGTGTTCTCCAGTCTAGCTTGGAAGAGCGGTCGGGATCGTGGGAGGCTCGAAGATTTTCGGCCTCTTTGGCTCACCCGGCGCTCCGTCTCTCGTCCAGGTGGCAGCGGTCGTTCAAGAGCAGGAGGGTCCCCATGCCGTCCCCACACTCGATCATCGACAAGGAGGCGCAGTCCAGGCGAAAGGACCAGTGAGCCTCCGGTGGCAGCCCCAGCAGGAGACAGATCAGGACGCGCAGCGGCCCCGCGTGGGAAACGACGAGGATGCCGCGGTTGTCTTTCTCTCCTGTTGAGCGATGGTCAGGGTGAGGGCTGCTCCGCTCGGCGTCGGTTGCCGTCCGCAGCCATTCCGATAACCTCCCGGCCAGTTCCGCGGTTACCTTTCTCTCCCAGGCGGCGTAGCCGGTCGGATCGCTGCCTAGCATCCCTTCCGGGGGTGGTTCCACCTCCCGCAGTAGCGGCGACCGCAGCAGATCGGCATCATCCCTTCCGGCCAGCAGGATCTCCGACGTCTGAGTTGCCCTACGTAGATCGCTGCTCCAGACTGTCTGGATGGGAAAGCCTCTCAGCCGGCGGGCCAGCGCCTTCCCTTCCGCTCGACCCCTGTCCGTGAGACTCGAGCCGGCCAGCTGCGATGTGGCGGAGGCATGTCTCACCAGGAGGTATCTAGCCATTCCCCAGAAGCTCCTGGGCGGCCTCTACCAGCCGCTGGCAGTCGGGAAGGGTGCGGACGCCGATCCGTATGTAGGCCGGCAGTCCGAAAGAGGTGCAGTCCCGTACGCAGATACCTCGTTCCAGCAACATCGCCCTGAAGCTGGCTCCCCTGCCCACCCGCACCAGAAGAAAGTTCGCGGTGGATGGAACGACTCGAAGACCCAGCTTGGACAGCTGATCAGTGAGGTAGCGGCGGCTCTCTTCTACGACCCGTCGGGACTCCTCCAGATGACGTCTCTCCCGCAGTGCGGCGATGCCCGCCGCCTGAGCAGCCGCGTTGACGTTCCAGGGCGGCCGCACCCGGTCAAGCCACTCAATCACGTCGGGGCGGGCCACGGCGTAACCCAGTCGCAGCCCTGCCAGCGCATGGTCTTTGGTCATGGATCTGAGCAGCAGTAGTCTTCCAGTGGACAGGTATGGGACCAGGTCGGGGGGTGACTGGCAAAATGGAAGGTAGGCTTCGTCCACCACAAGCAGCGTTTCTTCGCATGCCTCCAGCAGCTGTCCAATGGCCTGGGCCGGCAGCAGTTGGCCTGTGGGGTTGTTGGGATTGCACAGGAAGGCTAGCTTGGGCCGCAGGGTGCCGATTCGGTGGATGAGCCCGGCGATGTCGGGTTGAAAGCGGCCCTTCTCGCTGGCCAGCACGGTCTCCACCGTAGCCCCGGCCACCTGGCAGGCTCGCGCGTACTCTCCGAACGTGGGACCGGAAACGAGGGCATGGTCCCCCGTCTCGAGGTAGGCGGTAGCCAGCAGCCACATCAGCTCGACGGAGCCGTTGCCCGCGATCACCCAGCCCGGGTCGAGCCCCAGGGAGCGGGCCAGGGCCCCGCGTAGCTCCGCCGCCTCGTCGTCCGGGTAGCGAGCCAGCTGAAGATGGCGAAGCGCAGACAGCACCCCCGGCGCCGGGCCCAATGGATTGCAGTTGGCGCTGAAGTCCAACACTTTCTCCCTTGGGATGCCTCTCTCCGCGCTCTCACGGTAGGAGAACGACCCGTGGGCGCAAGGTTGAATGTTGCGAAGATGGCTTCTAGCTTCGAGTGCCACGGCGCGGCCCTCCTACCAACAGGATCATCCCCAGCAGGGCCGCCGCCAGGCTCGCCCCCACCACCATCCGAGCAGTGGATAGATCGCGAGGTCCCGGCAATCGACCTCCGTCGTTGAGCACGTAGTGATCTATCTTCTCCAACCGCAGCTCCAGAGCACCGGCGGCTGCCGCCATCGGCCAGCCCGCGTTGGGGCTGGCGGTCCGGGAAGAATCCCTCAAGGCAGCTTTCCATGCTGCGGAGGGGGATCCTCCGGCGATCCAGCAACTTAAGACCGTGGTCAGGGCAGAGAGCCTGGATGGGATCAGATTGAGCAGGTCGTCCACTCGGGCAGCCACCTTTCCCAAGTACTCATAGCGGTCCCGGTAGCCCACCATGGCGTCCAGGGTATTGGCCATACGGTAGAGATAGGCGCCGGGAAGCCCGAAGATGGAATAGTACAGGATGGGGGCGACCACCGCATCACTCGCGTTCTCCGCCAATGATTCGACCGCCGCCGCCGCCACTCCTGCTTCGTCCAGCGTTTCGACGTCGCGGCTCACTATGGCCCCAACGGCCTTCCTGGCCTTCGTGAGATCCCCCTTTTCCAGTGCCTCTCTCACCCTGTCCGTGAACTGGAAGAGAGCCTTTATCGCAAAGGTAGGCTTGAGCGTGAGGGCCAGAGCCAGACTCTTGAGTGGCCACCAGGAAGGCATGAGCCGCTCCAGCAGCCAAACCGGCAATGTGGCGGCCGCGAGGCAGGTTGCCTCCATGATTCCCCCGTGGATCAGCTGTCGGACCGCTCCCTCCCTGGGTGCTCGACGTTCCAGCTTTTTCACCAATTGCCCCATCGCCACCACGGGGTGCCATCGCTCCGGAAGCTCGCCCGTCAGCAGGTCCAGGACAATCGCTAAGGCGATCACCTTGCCTCGGTTTGCGCCCACTACCTCATCACCTTCAACAACGCTCGTTTTCGGGATGTCTGGAGGAAGATTGTCGCTTGCCTCCATCTTCCACTGCCAAAGTGGGGATGATTGCTAATGTCATGCTGAGCGAAGCGAAGCATCTCCTCGTCACTGGAGATCCTTCGCTGGCGCTCAGGATGACACCCATAAAACCACTCTGGTCATGTACTATGTCAGACATCCTGGGATTGCAAGGGGCGCTCCTACGAGAACGCCACCACGCAGGCCAACAGGGTTACTGCCTCCACCAACTCCCCTAGCCCTCCGCAGATGTCTCCACTGATCCCACCAATCTTCGCCGTCGCCAGCCGGCCGCCCAGGAGAACCAGGGTTCCGGCCATCGCTGCCATGGCGAGCCCTGCCCATCTCAGCAGTCCTCCCGCGACTGCCACTGCCAGAATAGCTGCTGCGACCGTATGGTAGGAGCGGAGATGGGGCTTCAAACCCGCCGCAAGCCCTCTTGAGCTGGCGGCGGGAAAAGAGGCCATGGTGAGCGCCATGGCCCCTCGGGACAGGGCACCCGCCACGACCAGGGCCTGAAGACGCTCCACCGGCGAAAGCGACAGCAAAGCCCCGTACTCCAGCAACAGCAGGGAGCCTGCCGCCGCGATCCCATAACTACCAACTCGGCTGTCCCTCATGATAGCAAGCCGGCCGTCGGGGTCCTTCCCTCCGAACAGCCCGTCGAAGCTGTCCATCAGCGCGTCCAGGTGGAGTGCCCCGGTTACCGCCAGCAGAGTGGTTATCATCAGTCCCGCGACCACCGCGGGAGGGAACCATGCCATCAGCAGGAGACCCTCTGCCCCTATCAGCGCACCGATGGCCGCGCCTCCCAGAGGAAAGGAAGCCACGGGCCAGCCCATGGGACCGTTCGCCAGTGCCCGAGGCACCGGCATCGGCAATATCGTGAGAAAGCTGGCCCCCACCAGCGGTGCGGCAACCACTCGACCAACGGCCAGCCCTAACCTATCGGACATCTCGATTTCCAACCCAATGAATCCTCGTTCAACTTGCCCTCACCCTGTGAACATGCCAGAGGGCATGTTCACGCCTCTCCCACTTTGTCCCCCGCGGCAACACCGCCGGCATTCCTCCCTCAGGATGGGCCGTCAGACACAGCTCCACCCCGAATACCTCAGCCAGCAGTTGAGGTGTGAGCACCTCTTTCGGAGTCCCAACCGCCCTCAGGCGGCCGTGGGAGAGCACTGCCAGATGGGTGCAGTAGCAGGCGGCCAGGTTGAGGTCGTGGAAGACCCCCAGCGCCGCCAGGCCGCTTCGCACCAACTCTACCACCAGTTCCGTCGTGGCAACCTGATACTGGAGGTCCATGTGGGTGGTGGGCTCTTCGAGCAGCAGCTGCTGGGGCTGTTGGGCCAGGACCCTGGCCATCATCACCCGCTGGCGCTCGCCACCCGATAGCTCCTCCACGCGTCGGCCGGCCAGCTGTTGGCACTGGACCGTCTCCATCGCTTGGTCCACGATCTCCCGGTCCGAAGGGCTCTCCCTTGCCAGAAAACCGAGGAAGGGTGTGCGACCCATCGAAACCACATCTCTTACCGTGAAGGCTGATGGCAGGTTGGGGTTCTGGGGCAGCAGCGCCAGACGGCGGGCGATCTCTCCCCTGCGCATTCTCTCCATCGGTTGTCCGCCCAGCAGCACCCTTCCCGCTGTTGGCTTAAGCAACCCTGCTGCCAGACGCAGCAGGGTGGTCTTGCCGGATCCGTTGGGACCTATCAGACCGAGAAAGTCGCCGGCCTCCAGCCACAGGGACACCTCCTGGAGGACCGGAGTGTCTCCAAACTGGTAGGCAACCTTGTCGAGGAAAAGGGAACTTTCCATCAGAACACCGATCGCTTCTGTTGGCGCAGCAGGAACAGGAAGAATGGGGCTCCACAGAATGCAGTGACCACTCCCACGGGGACCTCCTGGGAGCCGGGGAGGAGCCTCGCCACGCTGTCCGCTGCCACGAGAAAGGCTGCCCCAATCAGGGCGCTCAAAGGTATCACAGATCGGTAGTGCGGTCCCCATAACAGCCGCACGGCGTGTGGAACTACCAGCCCCACGAAGCCGATCAATCCGGCGGCCGCCACCGAAGCAGCGGTAGCCAGGGTGGCGCACACGATCATCACCAACTTCATCAGTTCCACGTTCACGCCCAGGGAGTGGGCTTGGTCATCGTCCAACTGCAGCACGTTCGCGATCCCGCCCAACAGCGAGAGCACGAGGGCGGAGACCAGCACGAGAGGAGCTGCCAGCGCAACCTGGTGCCAGCCGCTACTGTTGAAGCCTCCCAGCATCCACGCGTAGATGACCGGTATCTTGTCACCCTGCGAGTACATGACGAAGGATGTTGCGGCGCTGGCCAACGAGCCAACTGCCACCCCGGAAAGTAGCAGGGTAGTGACAGGGGTGGATCGACCGACCCTGGCGAGGGAGTATACCAGGCCCACGGTCACCAGGGCACTCAGAAAAGCGGCGAGCTGGATGATCCCCATCGAGTAGAGGGCCGGAGGCATCGGCAACGCCATTGCCAGAGCCGCTCCCAATCCCGCGCCGGCGGCCACCCCAACCAAATATGGA
>DAHXJB010000154.1:0-3084 GCA_027372455.1 Chloroflexota bacterium
CATCCGCGAAGTGGAGCCCGGTGGTTGGCTCGTCCAGGATATAGAGGGTACGGCCTGTGGCCCTCCTGGACAACTCGGAGGCTAGCTTCACACGCTGGGCCTCGCCACCCGATAGGGTCGTTGCCGGCTGCCCCAAGCGAACGTAACCCAGCCCGACGTCGTTCAGCGTGGACAGTTTGTTCCTGATGATGGGAATGTTCTCGAAGAATCCCAGCGCCTCCTCCACCGTCATCTCCAGCACGTCGGCGATGGTCTTCCCCTTGAATCGGACCTCTAGCGCCTCCCGGTTGTACCGTTTCCCCTTGCACACCTCACAGGGCACTTACACGTCCGGCAGAAAGTGCATCTCTATCTGGATGATGCCCTCACCGTGGCAGGCCTCACACCGACCACCCTTAACGTTGAAGGAGAAACGGCCAGGCAGATAACCTCTCATGCGCGCTTCCGGCAGCGACGCGAACAGCTCGCGTATAGGTGTGAAGGCGCCGGTATAGGTGGCCGGGTTTGAGCGTGGCGTCCGGCCTATAGGCGATTGGTCGATGTCTATGACCTTGTCCAGGTGCTCCAAACCATCGATCCGGTCATGGGCTCCCGCTCGCTCCTTGGCCCGGTAAAGGGTCTGGGCGAGACGGCGAAAGAGGATATCTGAAACGAGACTGCTCTTCCCGGAGCCGGACACCCCGGTGACAGCTACGAATCTCCCCAACGGGAAGGACACGTCGACGTTCTTCAGGTTGTTCTCACGGGCTCCGAAGACCCGCAACTCTTTTCCGTGGCCCTGCCGCCGCCGAGGAGGCACCGGGACCATCATGTCGCCACCCAGAAACCTGCCGGTGAGGGAATCCGGACAAGCGATCAGATCCGCCACGCTGCCCGCGGCCACCAGTTCACCACCATGCTCCCCGGCTCCTGGGCCGATGTCGATGACGTAGTCGGCACTGCGGATCGTTTCTTCGTCGTGCTCGACGACGATCAGCGTGTTGCCCAAATCCCGCAGGCGGGTCAAGGTCTGGATCAGTCGGTGATTATCCCGCTGGTGCAGCCCGATGCTCGGCTCATCCAGGATGTACAGCACCCCCATCAGACCCGATCCAATCTGAGTAGCCAGCCGGATGCGCTGGGCCTCGCCACCCGACAGGGTGGCCGCGGTCCGGTCCAGGGTCAAGTAGTCCAGCCCCACGTCCACCAGAAACCCGAGCCGCGCCTTGATCTCCTTGAGGATCTGTCGGGCAATCAGCATGTCCCGTTCGCCCAGCGGGCGATCCTCGTCTGGGAAGCCGGCCGGCGCGAAGGCGACTCCTCGAAAAGCGCCAGGCTCCCCCTCCTGGAAGCGGAAGAACTCCAGCGCTTTCCACACCGAGAGCCTGGTTACCTCCGCGATCGATCGACCCGCCACAGTTACGGCCAGCACTTCAGGCTTCAACCGTGCCCCTCCACAGGCCGGACAGGGCTTGCTGGACATGTACCGCTCTATCTCCGACCTGATGAAGTCTGAGTCGGTTTCCCGGTAGCGGCGCTCCAGATTCGGGATCACCCCTTCGTAAGCCATGTTGTACTCGTGGGAACGACCATCTCGATGTCGGTGCCTCACGCGAACCCGTTCACCGCCGGTTCCGTACAACAGCACATTCAGCTGATCTGAGGTCAAGTCGCGCACCGGGACTTTGAAAGAGAAGCCGTGCTCGCTCGCCACGGCTCCAAGGATGTTGGCATAGTAGGAGTCGCTGGTGCTCGCCCTGCTCCACGGTTGAATGGCGCCCTCTCCAATGGAGAGATCTCGATTGGGAATGACCAGGTCCGGGTCGACCTCTAGCTTGAAGCCAAGCCCGGTGCACTCGGGACAAGCACCGTGAGGGCTGTTGAACGAGAAGTTCCGGGGAGCGACCTCGCCGAGGCTGAAGCCACACTCAACGCAGGCAAACTTCTCCGAGAAGACCAGTTCCTCCTCCTCGGCCACCGTTACTCTAACAGTGCCGGCCCCCAGCTTCAGCGCCGTCTCCAGGGAGTCGGCCAGCCGGCCGCGAGTCGAATCCATCTCTTCGTCATCGCGCTTCGGCACCACCAACCGGTCAACCACCACCTCTATGGTGTGCTTCCGGTTCTTGTCCAGCTTGATCTCCTCGCTCAGATCCCGAACCTGGCCGTCCACTCTGGCTCGAACGAAGCCGGCTCTGCGGGCATCCTCGAAGATCCCCTGGTGTTCGCCCTTCCGGTCACGAATCACCGGCCCCAGGATCATAATCCTGCTGTTCTCCGGCAGGGTCAGGATGGCATCTGCCATCTGCTCCACGGTCTGCTGAGCTATCGGGCGGTGGCAGTTGGGGCAGTGGGGCCTTCCCACTCTGGCGAAAAGCAGCCGCAGGTAGTCGTAGATTTCCGTGACGGTGCCGACTGTGGATCGAGGATTGTGGCTGGCCGCTTTCTGATCGATGGAGATGGCCGGCGAGAGGCCACCGATGTAGTCAACGTCCGGCTTCTCCATCTGGCCGAGGAACTGCCTGGCATAGGCACTAAGCGACTCCACATATCGACGCTGTCCCTCGGCATAGATGGTATCGAAGGCAAGAGACGACTTCCCGGAGCCCGAGAGTCCGGTTATGACCACCAGCTTGTCCCGAGGGATCGTCAGCGATATGTTCTTGAGATTGTGTTCGCGAGCGCCGCGAATCTCGATAAAGTCCTGTCCCAAGCGTCCACCTTGCTGCCTACAGGAACTCAGGGGATCTCAGTGGATCTTTGCACCTTGGGAGTTGCTCCCGAGCCCCCTCGAGTTCCACCGAATTCCACCGAATTCCTCTGAGCTCTCCTGAGTTCACTGCAGTCCACCACGTGCGCTGTTCCGCAAAACCCGACATCTGTAGGGCACGTGACGCGAGCGAGCACAGCGTCACACTTGTACCCCGTCGCCTGGTCCATCGGGCGCGCTTGCCGGCGGGGGATAAACCCCATACGCGTTAACTTAAGCATAGGCTGGTTGTAGTAGGACCTCGTTCATATGCGCAACCCTTTGAGGAATAGTGGACGGCTCCCCGAGAAGGCGCGCCAGACAGCGGGCCAAGGCGCAGTGCTGTCTACGCCGCCGCG
>DAHXJB010000160.1:0-16554 GCA_027372455.1 Chloroflexota bacterium
ATGGACTCCTCTGAGGCAGCAGGTATCCCTCGCAGCCCCAGCAGGGCGGAGATGCGCCCCTCGTGCATGTAGCCACCCGCCGATAGCTCGGGGTCCTCGCAATGCTGGGCAACCGGACGGCCAAACATGCGGGAGTACTCCAGGGCGTAGCGCATCAGCTTCGGGTTCGCCACCACGTGGCCGTCGTCGGTGAAGACCACGGCGCCCGCCGCGGCCATCTCCCCCATCTCAGACAGCTCCTCGCCTCTTTGCCCCTTGGTCACGGTGCCGGCGGTGAAAACTCGCACCACTCCATCCCGGCGAGCCGTCTCCAGCACGAATTCCACGTCCGAAGCGGTGTCGATGGTCGGACTGGTGTTTGGCATCGCGACCACTGTGGTGAAGCCCCCGGCTGCCGCCGCTCGGGTCCCCGTTGCGATGGTCTCTTTCTCCTCATAACCGGGCTGCCGCAGGTGAACGTGAACGTCCACGAAACCCGGACAAACAACTTTCTCATGTGCGTCGATCAGCTGGTGGCTCGGAAGACCCGTGGGCGGGTAGATCTGTCCCACGTCGTCCACTCGGCCATCCACGATCCGCAAGTTGAAGGGTCCGTCTATGCCCTGGCTCGGGTCGACCAGCCGGCCGTTGATTACCCACAGATCGCTCATCGCGTCTCTCCCTCGACCGGAAGGTTGATGTTGGGACCTATCAGCAGGTACAACAGAGCCATACGTATCGCCACGCCATTCGCTACCTGCTCCTCAACCACGGACTGTGCGCCGTGGGCCACATCGGGCGCTATCTCTATCCCCTCGTTCATCGGACCGGGGTGCATGACCAACGCGTCGGGTCTCGCTCGGGACAACCTCTCAGAGTTCAACTGGTACATCCGAACGTACTCCCGCATACTCGGCAACAGCCCGGCCTGCATACGCTCTAGCTGCAACCGCAGCGCCATCACTACATCCGCTCCCTCGATAGTGCGGTCCAGATCCGCGGACAGCTTTAGTCCCGGCATCACCTGTCCGTCGTTCTCTGCCGCGGTCTGAACCCACCATGAGGGTAGCAAAGTCGCCGGGCCGCAAACCGTGACCTCGGCCCCCAACTTGGTCATCGACCAGATGGCTGAGCGGGCTACCCTGCTGTGCAGGACATCTCCCAAGATAACCACCCGCCTGCCCGCCAGGTCGCCCAGTCTGCTCCGCACAGTGTATGCATCCAGCAACCCCTGAGTGGGATGGGCATGCCATCCGTCGCCAGCGTTGATCACTGAGCCCTTGAGCACTCTGGCGGCCAGGTATGGCGCGCCCGAGTATGAGTGGCGCATGACCACGGCGTCGGCTCCAAGGGCTTGAAGGGTACACAGGGTGTCGACCAGCGACTCACCTTTCGTCACACTGCTGGCGCTGGCCGATACACTGACTGTATCGGCGCCCAGGTTTTTTGCCGCGACTTCGAAGGAGACGCGAGTCCGGGTGCTCGCCTCATAGAAGAGGGTAACCACAGTCTTGCCCCGAAGGGTAGGAACCTTCTTGATAGGACGGCGGAGGATCTCTTTCATTATGTCCGCGGTATCCAGAACCCGACGGATCTCGCCCGGGGCGAAATCGTCCAGGTCGAGAACGTGCCGCCGACGAAACGGCTCCAGTCCCGATGCACTGGACACACTCCCCGGCGTGGTCTCTGTATTAGCACGGCTATCCAGAATGGTCTCTGCCATCGCTGGCCTCCTTTCTCACCGAGTCAACAGAACCTCGTCCACACCGTCCTGCTCCAACAGGTGAACATCAACCGCTTCATCACGGGCGGTGGGAAGATTCTTTCCCACGAAGTCGGCGCGAATGGGAAGCTCCCGGTGGCCTCGGTCGATCAACACCATCAGCCGGATCATCTCCGGACGGCCATAGTCGATAAGCGCGTCCAGAGCAGCCCTGATAGTTCGGCCGGTGTACAGTACGTCGTCCACCAGGACGATCCTCTTGCCTGTTACGTCCACCGGGATGGCGGTTGGCCCGAGGGGCATGGGACCCCGGCTCATGACGTCGTCCCTGTACAGGGTGATGTCCAACTGGCCCAGGGGTACCTGCGTACCCTCGAACTCCTCGATCCGAGCGGCGATACGCTGCGCCAGCGGCACCCCTCGGGTTCGCAATCCAACCAGCACCAGCCTGTCGGTGCCCTGATTCCACTCCACGATCTCGTGGGCAATCCGAGTGAGGGCGCGACGAAGGTCGTCGGCCGTCATGATGATCTTGCTACTCACGGCTCCCTCCCACGCAAGACAAAAAAATCCCTCCGCCCTCGGTGAGCATCGGGCAAGAGGAATTATCAACGGTTGTGACATCGCCAACTCCTTCCCGGCCTCACAGGACCGGATTAAAGGTGCGGAGCCGTCCACCTGGGACCCTCGCTGCACCGTACTATAGCAGATGAAGGCTCATCTTTTCAACTTGAGCGAGCTGGAAAGCAGCAACGCTGAAGTGCCGGCGGGACCCGCGGAACGAAGACTCAGCCGCGCAACCCGGCCAGCGTGGCATCCGAACGACGGACCGAGACGGTGCCGCGGATGGCGAGGGCGAGAGGTTCACCTGCGATGTTAGTTCCTGTATGGAACAAATATTAGTGGAATTTGGCCTTAGGTATTGACATATCAGCTGAGCGCGGAATAGTATCTTCCCTATTCGAACAAAGTCTGGAGCGTCGAGGGGTTCATGGCCAGGCAACCCACCTCGATCAGGGACATCAATCAGCTGCGCATTCTGGAACTGCTCCGGTACGGACCCGGAATGTCACGCGCCGAGATCGTGCGGCAGAGCGGGCTGGGCAAGGCCACCGTGTCCACAATCGTGGCAGACCTCCTTGCTGCAGGCGTGGTATCTGAAGACGAAACCGACATCCAGGTGACGAGCATCGGCCGGCCGCCCGTACCCCTCAAGATCAACGGGGCGGCGCGCATGGCTATCGGCGTGGAGCTAACGGGCAGTCAATGCCTGGCCGCGCTCACCGATCTGTACGCCGAGCCACTGCGCTTCGTCAGCTACCCAATGCTTGAGTCGTCAGTCGAGAGTTCACTGGAATGTGTCACCCGAGCGGTGCGCGAACTCCTGGAAGGCCAGGACGCGGCGAAACTGCTCGGTGTGGGGGTCGGAGTACCAGGACCAGTCGACGCGGACCATCTGCGCGTGATCCAGGCTGAGAACATTGGCTGGACGGATGTCCCCTTCGGGGCCATGCTACAGCAGCGCATCAGCAAGCCGGTGATGGTCGTGAAGCGGCAGGCAGCGGGTGCTTTGGGCGAGTACTGGCATGGTGCAGGCATCGGCAAGCCCAGCCTACTCTATATCTCAGTTGGTATCGGCATCGGTTCGGGGATGGTCGTGCGGGGCGACCTCTATGAGGGGACCAGCGGAAGCGCCGGTGAGATTGGCCATATTACCATCGACCCCGATGGGCAACGGTGCAAGTGTGGCAACCTGGGATGCCTGGAAACGTTTGCCAGCAGCCCGGCGGTGGCTGCACGGACCCGCCAGTTGATCAAGGGTGGCCGAACCAGCGCGTTGGTGGAGAGCTCCAAGGGTGTCCTGGAGTCCATCACGTCCAGCATGGTTTTCGACGCGGCCGTCCGGGGAGATGCGCTGGCAGGGGAGGTGGTGCAGGAGGCAGCCCGTCACTTGGGCATCGGCGTGGCGACGGCGGTCAATCTGCTCAACCCATCCATGGTGGTCATTGGTGGAGACGTGTTGGGGGTAGGCGAACTGTTCCTGCAGCCGCTGCGGGATGTCGTGCGCTGCCGCTCCTTTTCCATTTCGTGCGCGGCCGCGGAAATAGTCCTGAGCCCTCTTGGCCATCGCGCCGCCGCCATCGGAGCTGCGACGCTAGCCATCGATCGGTTTTTCACTCTGGTCGACCCGGTTTCTGAAGTGCGATGCTGCAATCCAGATATGTAGGCAGGCTGTGACGATGGAGATTGTTGACGAGACACCGTTTAGAACGATGCATGTCGATCACCTGAGGGTTGAGGTTTACCCGAGTCGCCGGGCCATGGGGCTCGCGGCCGCGCGTCGAGTGGCGCAGCACCTTCGGACTACGCTAGCCACCAAGCCACGGGCTTCGGTCGTTCTTGCGTCTGCTCCTTCCCAAAGTGAGTTCCTGTCGGCGCTCATTGATGAGCCAGGGGTGGACTGGCAACGAGTGATTGCCTTCCACATGGACGAGTACACCGGCCTCGCGGTTGACGCGCCGCAGGGTTTCGGCCGCTTCCTGCGTGACCATCTTTTCTCGAAGGTGACGCCTGGTGTCGTCCATTATCTCGACGGCAACGCCGCCGACTTGAGAGGGGAGACCGATCGCTATAGCGCCTTGCTGCGGGCCTACCCACCTGACATCGTGTGTGGGGGGATTGGTGAGAATGGGCACCTGGCCTTCAACGATCCACCGGTTGCCGATTTCAACGATCCGCTGATGGTGAAAGCTGTGGACCTGGTGATGGAGAGCCGCGAGCAACAGGTGCACGACGAGTGCTTCGAGCGGCTGCAGGACGTGCCGATGCGCGCCTTGACCCTCACCATCCCGGCCCTGGTCTCGGCCGCGCACTTTTCATGCGTCGTGCCCTCGCGCACCAAGGCCGAGGCTGTGCGCGACATGCTGTTCGGCCCCATTTCCACGGCCTGCCCGGCTAGCGTTCTACGCCGGCACCCCGGGGCTGTGTTGTACCTGGACCCCGAGTCGGCGTCGATTGTAGGTGCGGTGGATCCGCGTGAGCCCAGTCGATGACCTTCCGACGTCGAACACTATCGGAGTTGCGTTTCATTCGAGTGTCTTTGGTACCGTGACCGGTAGACAAGAAAGGAGGATGTGAAGCACAGGTAGCACCACTGCCACTATCAGTCGAACTGTGAATATCGCTGCGTTCAGGTCCGGGCGTTCCTCCAGCATATCGCTGGAACCGAAGATCAAACAGACTCTGATTGGAGGACAACCAGATGACTGGGCTCGATTGGCTGGTACTTGGATTGTACTTCCTGCTGATGATTGTGATCGGTTTCTGGTCACATCGCCAGGTGAAGACCACGAGCGACTACTTCACCGCGGGGGGCCGGATGCCCTGGTGGCTGGCGGGTGTATCTCACCACATGTCGGGTTATAGCGCTGTGGTGTTTGTCGGCTTTGCGGCCATTGCGTACAGCGTGGGTTTTACGCTCTACGTCTGGTGGGCGTTCGCCATCGCGGTTGGGGTGCTCATCGGCGCGATGATCATCGCGCCGAGGTGGGCACGCTTGCGCATGCGTCTCAACATCATCACTCCGATGCAGTACCTCGCTCAACGCTATGACGTGCCCACACAGCAACTGCTGGCATGGAGCGGAGCGCTGCTCAAAGTATTCGATGTCGGCGCCAAGTGGACTGCAATCGCGATCATTCTAAACGTCTTCAGCGGCCTGCCTCTCATCGTCGGTATACTGCTGTCTGGCTGCGTTTCCCTGATTTATGTGACGATCGGCGGACTGTGGGCCGACGCGCTCACCGACTTCGCGCAGTTCGTCGTTCAATTTGTGGCTGCTATCAGCCTGTTCGTCATCGTGCTGGCCAAGCTCGGTGGCATCGGCGCCTTCTTCGGAATGTGGTCTCGGCTGCCTGCCGGGCACCTCTCACTCTTCGGTGGCCCTTACACCGTCACCTTCGTTTTGGCCTACTTCCTCATCGATTTCCTAAGCTACAACGGGGGCACGTGGAATCTCGCCCAGCGCTTCATCGCGTCTCCGACAGGTAAGGAGGCGCGTCGCGCTGCCATCCTATCGGCGGTGCTGTACCTCGTTTGGCCCCTCGTGCTGTTCTACCCCATGTGGGCCGCGCCGATCTTCTTCCCACACCTCGCCGATCCGTCGGACGCCTACGGCATCATGGCGCGCACCTTCCTCCCTCATGGGTTGATAGGGTTTGTGCTGGCCGGAATGTTCGCGCATACCATGGCCATGACCTCATCGGATGCAAACGCGATCTCTGCTGTGGTAACAGGTGACATCTTGCCGGTGCTTTCCCAGAAGATGCGCAACCTTTCTGGCAGCGGGACGTTGCTGGCCGCGCGCATAACCACTCTCGTCTTCACCGGCCTGAGCTTGGTCATCGCCGTCGAGTCCAATCTGTTCGGTGGTGTGCTGGGCTTGATCCTCACCTGGTTCGGCGCACTTATCGGCCCGATTTCGATCCCGATGCTGCTCGGCCTGTTGCCACCATTCAAGAAGAGCGGCAGTAGGGCCGCCATCGTTTCGTGGGCTGCCGGCCTGGTTGTGTTTGGCATTGAGAAGTATGGTCTCAACAACGCCGATGTCGCCAGCACAGTGGCCCTGCCGGTTCTCGTTTCACTGGTGCTCTACGTCGGCGTCGGACTCTTGAGCCCCCAACCAGCCCCGAAGGTGTCTGATCTGGTGGACTCGCTGAACGACGACCGTCCGGTGCGACGTCCCTCCACGGGGCTCGCGTTTGACGGTGGCATGTCCGATCCCGCCGGGAGGTAGCGCCACGGGCATGTAGATGCTTGTGGGTGATCAGCAGGAAGGCCGGTCGTCCCGGCTGCCCTGCTGATCACGGCGACACCGTCAATTCATGGCGCATTGCCTGAGGTCAGTGGCATGACACCGTGGAAGACTCCGGCTTCATAGTGAGGGAAAACAGTGGCAGACTACTCGCAACCAGATTACGGTGCTTTGCTGGAATTCTATCAGGGGCATCTGGAGACATCGGTCCTTCCGTTTTGGCTGAAGCGTGGTATCGATCAGGAGTACGGGGGTTTCTTCACCTGTTTTGACAATCGGGGCAACCGGTTGGTCAGCACAGACAAGTATATCTGGTCTCAAGGACGCTTCATATGGCTGCTCGCACGGCTTGCTGATCTAAGCAGGCAAGGACTGGTGCACCAAGATGCAGACACGATACTCGACACGGCCCGCCGTGGTGTCGAATTCGTCGATGCTCATGCATTCCTTGGCAATGGGAGTTGCGCGTTTCTGGTCGACCGCCTGGGAAACTGGAAGGAGTCGGTCCCCGGCATGGGGTTCGACACCAGCTTCTTTGCGGACTGTTTCGTCGTGCTCGGCTTCTCCGAGTACGCGCGGGTTGTTCGGGATGTCTCTGTCCTCGAGCGCGCACTCCAACTGTATGACTGGATTGTGCAACGCGTCGAGGCCGGGGCGATTCGAAGCGAGCCTTACCCAATTCCACCTGGGCACCACGCCCACAGCGTGCCGATGATCATGCTCAACGTGAGTCAGGAACTGGCGGCCGCGCTCGAAGGCTTCCAGCACCCGCGGAGCGGAGAGGTGCGCGGGAGAGCCTGGACCTATCTGGAAACAATCATGGACCGCTTCCGCCAACAGGATGGCACTATTGCTGAAATGATCCCTTCGGATGACAGTCTAGAGACTGGAGTGGGCACTGTCCCTGACACCGTCCTTCGCAGGCATGTCACCCCCGGCCACATGCTGGAGAGTATGTGGTTTGTCATGACGGAAGCTGAGCGCGCGGGTGACAAAGAGCGGATCCGTCAAGCGGCGCAGGTCATCGTCCGAGCATTCGAGGTCGGATGGGATCGGGAACAGGGCGGTCTCCTGCGTTACGTCGACCGAACCGGCCAACGCGAGCCTCAGGGGGCCATGGTAGGTGACCCGTACGAGTCACTGGTGCTGGAGACGTGGGACACGAAGCTGTGGTGGCCGCACTCCGAGGCCCTGTACAGCACGTTCCTCGCGTATGCGCTCACCGGTGAGCAGTCGCATCTCAAGCTGTACGAGCTCGCTCAGGATTACGTCTTCCGGACTTTCCCAAATCCGGATCGTACGATCGGGGAATGGATCCAGATCCGCGACCGACGGGGGGAACCGCTTGACAAGGTTGTCGCGCTGCCGGTTAAGGACCCGTACCACATCATTCGCAACTTGCTTCTGCTGATTGAATTGCTCCACAGGCTAACCCTGACAGCCGGCCGGCCCGAGGACACGAAAACAACCCGCGGAGATAACCCAGCTTCAGACGCGTTTCGACCAACAGCTCCGCCGGCGTGAGGGGGTAGCAACTGCTTAGGAAACAAGCCGATCGTCTTCAAAACGCCGATTACCTGTTCATGGGAGGGCTTGGGCTTATGGAAACACCGCTTATGACGCACTACCTGCACCAGATTACGGAGCATCTGCAGCGGTTGCATGACGAAGAAGCAGATGCGATCCGCGCCGCGGCACGTCTGGTCGCTGATCAGGTCAAGGCAGACAAAATCGTATACGCCTATGGGCCTGGGGGTCATTCGAACATCGCGGCGCAGGAGTTGTTCTTCCGCGCCGGCGGCTTGATGCACGTCAGCGCGATCCTGGACGAAGGCACGCTGCTGAGCGGCGGGGCATTGCGCTCCATGGCCATCGAGCGAACCCCTGGATACGGCAAGATCGTCATTGGTGATTACGATCTGCAGTCAGGTGACCTGCTCATCTTGATCAACGCCTATGGCATCAACTCAGCTGTGATCGATGCAGCGCTCGAGGCCAAGCGCCGTGGGGTGCAAATCATCGGGGTCACATCCGTACGCCATGCCCAGGCCACGCCCCCGGATCACCCGGCGCGCCACCCGTCGAAACAGAACCTTTACGAGCTAGTGGACGTCGTGCTCGACAGCAAGATCGATCCCGGGGATGCCGTGGTGGCGATCGATGGTTTGGAAGAGCGGGTCGGCCCGATGTCGACCTTCGCTACGAGTTATCTGTTGGATGCCATGGTTGTGGAAGCAGTGGGTATGCTCGTGCGGGAGGGCGTGCAGCCGCCGGTGTGGATGAGCGCCAACGCGACGGGCGGCGACGAGGCGAATGCTCGATTCATCGCCCGCTTCAAGGGGCGCATCAAGAAGCTCTGAGGAGGCTTCGCCTCAGGCTGATGACGTTTAGGGTGACTAGCGATGTGGTTGGAAGGACGTTTGATCGAGACCGGGGAGCCGGCGCGGGTCGAACTGGCTGGCCGAACCGTCGGCCGGATCCAGGCACTGAAGGGAGGTACCATCCCGGACCAGTGGATCGCACCTGGCCTTATTGACATCCAGGCAAACGGGTACGCTGGACACGACGTCAATGCGCCTGACATCACGCCGGAGGGGATCGAGGCACTGGTGCGTGCCCTGTGGCAACGGGGAGTGACGGCGATCTGCCCGACCGTTATCACACAGTCGGAAGATCGCATCTGCCGCAGCCTGCGGGCAATCGCCGAGGCTTGCGAGCGCGATCCATTGGTGGCGCACGCGATTCCGTGCGTTCACGTCGAGGGGCCATACATCTCGCCGGAGGACGGACCGCGCGGGGCACACCCGGCCGAATATATCCGCCCCCCATCGCTGGACGAGTACCACCGCTGGCAGGAAGCAGCGGGCCATCGCGTCGGCATCGTCACCTTAGCACCGGAGCACCGCGATTCCTGTGAGTACATAAGTGCAGTTTCAGCCGATGGGGTGATTGTGGCCATTGGGCACACCGGGGCGAACGAAGGACAAATTCGAGCGGCCGTGGACGCCGGTGCTCGTCTGTCCACGCATCTGGGTAACGGGGCACACGCCCAGATTCAGCGTCATCCCAACTACATATGGGAGCAACTGGCTGAGGATCGCTTGATGGCAAGCCTGATCTGCGATGGTAACCACCTGCCTCCATCTGTGATGAAGACCATGCTGCGTGCCAAGGGGATCGACCGAGTCATCCTGGTCAGCGACGCGGTTGCTGTGGCGGGCCTCCCGCCCGGGATCTACGATACCGCTGTGGGTGGCAGGGTTGAGCTTCTGCCGAGCGGACGGCTCAACCTCTATGGCACGCCCTACTTGGCGGGCTCCGTCAGCTCTCTGCCAGAATGCGTCAGCAACGCAACCCGCTACGGCGGGCTCCCCCTGGCGGATGCGGTGCGGCTCGCCAGCGCGAATCCGGCGCGAATCCTGGGACTGGATGTGCGCGAGCGACGCGGCTCGGTGCGGACAGGTGCCCCGGCCGATCTGACGCTTTTCAGCGTGGACCCAGGGACACAGGAGATGCAAATACTTGCCACAGTCGTCCAGGGCCAGGTGGTGTATCGGCAGGATGGAGTGTAGCAGGAGGTGCGCACTATGTCCGACGGCGAGAATAGGACTGACCAACGGCCGGCCTTGGGAACAGGGCAGGCCGTGATTACCCCTCCCGTGGGATGTGAGATGTCCGGTTTTGTGGCGCGAAAGGCGCACATGCAGGGCATTCATGACGACCTGTACGCGCGGGCCATGGTCTGGTCGGACGGGACCGATGGGGAGCGCGTGGCGCTTCTCACGCTAGACGTTATCGAACTCGACGCGCCGACGGTGGCCGCTATCCGGTCACGGGTCTCGGACCTCGCGGGAATCCCCGGTGATCACGTGGTGGTCACCGCCACGCACACCCATAGCGGGCCTTCAGTCATGGAGGGTCGGCTGGGCGGCCACGTCGATCGGGCCTATCTCGACTTCCTGATCAAAGCGGCGGCAGGGGCAGTCGCGGCCGCCGCCAACACGATGAGTCCTGTGACCGCGCGTTTCAGCATTGGCCACGAGCCCACGGTCGCCAAGAACCGACGGGTCGTAGGTGGGCCCATCGATCCCGACGTCCCAATCCTTCGTTTCGAAAGCTCGGACCGGACGGTTCACGCGTTACTGGTGAGCTATGCCTGTCACCCGGTGACTTTGGGACCCGACAATCTCCTGGCGACAGCCGACTATCCGGGCTTCGTAGTGCGCACCCTCGAGGCAATGTATCCTGGCGCGCATGTTCAATTCGCTACGGGCTGCAGCGGGCAGATCAATACGGGCCACACAGCTCAGGACAGCATCGACCGACCTAGTGGCGAGCGACGCACCTTCACGGAGGCCGCCCGGCTGGGCCGCGCTATAGCAGGCGCGGCCCTTCAAGCATCGGAGCAGAGCGCGCGGCCGGGCGGCCTCCCAATGGCCATCGTTGGGGAAGCGAACAGCGGCGCAGGTATCCGGATCCTGAGACAGGTAATCGATCTCCCTCTGATTCCGGTGGAGTCCCCGAACAGGCTCCGTGAGCAGGCAACGGTTTGGCGAGCAGAGGCGGAGCGACTTGAGCACCAGGGCTCCACCACCGGGGATGCGCTTCTGCTCCGTGGTTGGGCGGAGTGGGCAGAGAAAACGGCACTGGATCCATCCCCGCGGCGAAGCACGAAGGCCGAGGTGACGGTACTGTCCTTGGGTGAAGTGCGGATCGCAGCCCTGCCCGGAGAGGCATTCGTGGAGCTCGGGCTTGAAATCAAGGAGAGATCAGGTCATCCGGCAACGATGGTGCTGGCATACGCCAACGGCTGCCCCGGATACATTCCTCATCGCTCGGCGTACGACACGGGAGGCTATGAGGTCACCGATTCCCATAGGTTCTATGGCTATCCATCAGGCTTCGCCCCAGAAGCGGGAGAACGGCTCGTCGCAGAAGCCCTGACACTGCTGAGTCAGACTTGACCCAACGCCACACCCTGCGTCGCCCTGCCGGCCCCCGAGTTTCCTGCTCGGCCTTCCAGATGAAGCCCTTGTACTCGGCTCCCCTGAACAACAGGTCGGGGAGTTAGTGTTTCGTTACTCCACCGAGGCGTTAAGAGGCCGGGTAGGAGACACCACGAACCCTGGCGTCCAACTGGTCGGCCCTCTCCAGCATCTCCTGCAACGACCGCGCTATTTCCTCGTCCTCGGGCTGGGAGAACTTGCCCACAATCTGCTGGGCCTCCATCAGTGCCTCTCTAGCTACATCCAGCCGATCCAGCACAAAGCCCGCCGAATCCAGATCCATGCTGCCCTCCGTTCCTTGGCGTGAGTCACGAGCGGCTCGACGCCCGACAGGGCCCGAGGCCGCGGTCAACCGACCAGCCGATTCACAAGCCATTTCCATGCCAGCTTGCATCGTGAGCTTGGGCCCGAGGCTGATGATCGTTGCCGAAATAACCTGGTACACCGTCGCGGCCCTGAAGGGCCGGGCTAACCAGCCCGTTGTTAGCCCGGCCGTTTACGGCCGACGCCGGGATGTGCACGACTATTTCGGCAACGACCCTAGCGCGGGCTGAGAGGCTATAGGAGCGAGCTCCTGCTCGCGATCCGAGTCGCCGGCAGGAGCCGGCTCCTACGAACCCAGCAACCCTGCAATGGCGTGCTCACCCACTTTGGGACAGTCTCGCCGTTTCAGCCCCGCTGTAAGGCTGGTGCACTTCTTGCGAAGAAGAAGCTCGACAATCAGTTTTTTGCATTTGAAACAGAAGTAGTATAAGATTAGCCCAGCAAGAGGATCCCGCAACGGGGCAGGAGTGGGTGCACCGACGCATCGAATTGTTGGAAACCAAGTGCAAGGAGTGGAGAAATGTCGACTAGCAAAGGTGGCCTCGAGGGCGTGACTGCCGGAACCTCGTCCATCTGCGAGGTGGATGGAATCGGCGGCAAACTGAGCTATCGCGGCATAGACATCCACGAGCTCGCTGCCAGCTCCAGCTTTGAGGAGACGGCCTACCTGCTCTGGTACGGTCAACTGCCAACCCATAATCAACTCAGAGAACTTGAAGATAGTTTGTCCTGTTGCAGGGAACTCCCTCACGGGATCCTGCGCATGATCGGCGACTTTCCAGATTCGGCAGAGCCTATGATGGTACTGCGCACCGTAGTCTCGGCTCTCTCCATGTATGATCCGGGAGGCACCGATCACCACCACGACGTCGATCTCAGCAGGGCCGTGCTGCTGACATCTCGACTACCCGTCATGGTGGCCGCTCACCATCGCACGCGCGAGAAAAAGGCTCCAATCCAGCCCAGACGGGATCTCGGCCTGGCTGCCAACTTCCTGTTCATGCTCACGGGCGAAGTACCCTCCGAGCGGAAGGCGAAGATCCTGGATACCTGCCTGATTTTGCACGCCGACCACGAACTGAACGCATCGACCTTTGCCGGCCGCGTCGCAGCCGCCACACTCGCCGACCTCTACTCATCCGTGACGGCCGCCATCGGCACCCTGGCCGGCCCCCTCCATGGTGGAGCCAACGAGCAGGTGATGCAGATGCTCCGCCACATCGAGGATCCGAACAGGGCCGAAGAGTATGTGGCCGGCCTTCTCGAACAGGGCAAGAAGGTGCCGGGCTTCGGCCACAGGGTATACAGGACTGAGGACCCCAGGGCCTTAGAGTTGCGGAGAATATCCGAGCAGATAGCCCGGGAGACGGGTGAATCGCGTTGGTACGATATGGCTTGCAGGATCGAGGAGTTTATGATCCGAGAGAAGCAGATCAACGCCAACGTCGACTTCTACTCGGCCTCGGTCTACTACGGCCTGGGTATTCCCATCGATCTGTTCACTCCAGTCTTCGCCATCAGTCGCGTATCCGGCTGGACCGCTCACATCCTTGAGCAATATGACAACAACCGGCTGATCCGGCCACGGGCCGAATACACGGGCGCCCACAACGTGCCCTATGTCCCCATCGATGACAGAGCAGAGGTCTCGGCCAGGAATGGCATGGTGGCCGCTTAGAGGGAAATCATCGCCGGCCTACGTCGGTGGCGGTTCAAAGTCGTTTGAGGGGAGCGGGCGTTGGCCCGCTCCCCTCAAACTTAGTAGCAAGACGCTAGCAGCACTTCTTCCGACCGGGCGAAGGAGAACCAGCACCCGCACGCTTTACGCGGCGATCTGCCTGCTGCCGACAACCACAACCTTCGGCTCCATCGACATGCCCCGCGCCCAGCCTGCCCCGCCGCCCAACAGCTTGAGTCGCAGTTGGCGGGTCTCATCTGAAGGCCAAACCCCCCTTTCTCTGGCCAGCAGTCGCTTGATCTCGCGGTACTGGTAGTCGACGGCGGCCCGATCGCCCACCCGGAAATGGCACACCATGAGGTCCCGCACCACATCCTCCTGAAGGGGATCACTCTTGAGAGACTTCAGACCGCATCGGATCGCGTCTCGCCAGAGCGAAAGCGCCATGTAATGGTCGAGAAGCAACCGGGTCGACCACAGCAGCAGTTTCCTCAACTCCTCCCGAGGCTTCTCACACCATTCAAAGTGAAAACCCGTCAGGTACTCCCCTCGGTAAACCCTGATTGCCTCTTCCAGTAGGAAGACCACCTGGTCGCGCAGCACCGGAGGGCTCTCCTGTCCCAGCATGAAATGCGCTCGCCCCAGCAGTTCACGGAAACGTTCGGCGTCGATGAGACACTCTCCATCCCAGCGATATACCCCGTCGCCGTCGAGCACCGGATCCACCTGAGGGTAACCCGGCCCCAAAGACTCCCTCAACTGATAGAGAGCCTCGTGCAGCCGAACGTTGGCCACGGCCTGGTCTTCGCCGGGCCAAAGGTCGCTCAAGACGACTTCCCTGGGGATAGGCTCGGTCCTGTGCACCAGCAGGTAGGCCGCCAAGTTTCTCGAATCCACCGAGGGCCAGTCCACCGCTTGGTCACCGGCAGTGGCATCAAGCCCACCAAGAGAATGGAGAGCTACAGTGGGGACGTCACCGCCTCCATCTGGAAAAACGCCCGGCCACACCAGCCTTGGGATAGGCTTCCTTCCCAATCCATTCTCAATCCCCTCCAGCGCCTGCTCAACTCTGCTCTTAAGTTGCGAATTCTTCTCGCACGCCGCCACAAACAATCGGCATTCATCTATCAGCGGCTGGTGCATCGATGCTCCAGCTACCTCCAGCGCTTTCCGAGCATTCTCCAGCCCATCCTTGCTCCGGCCCAGGCGGAATAGCTCCACGGCGGTCGCGTGAAGCAGCCGGACACGCTCCTCATACCGGTTCGGCAGTTTTCGCAGCAGTTCGGCGGCCGTAGCCACTGCCTCTCGCGAGGCATCGCTCTGCCCCAGCCGATCCAGGCCCCTGGCCTGGCTCAGACGGATCCGGGCCATGGCAGCTTGATCTTGTAGCCTCTCGGCGACCTCCAGGGAGAGCCCCGCCACCTGCAGGGCCTGTCGCGTCCAACCAAGCTCCAGGTAGATCGATGATGCCATTGCACCCGCGGCACTCACGGCCACGCCGTCGGTTCCCAGTAGAGCAGCTCTCTGTACCGCTCGTCCGCTGGCAGCCAACGCCCCAGAGTAGTCACCCCGCAGGCCGGCGATAGCTCCCAGTTGAAGTAACGCACGGACTATCAGGGGCTGATGTCCGCTCCGCTCGGCCTCCAACAATCCCAACCCCGCTGTGGCGAAGGCCGCGGTCAGATGGCCCATCACCTCCTCGGCTCGAGCTTGCAGCCAGCAGGCCTCGGCGCGTTGGGCGTGGTCGGACTCTGAGAACAGCCGCAAGGCCTTCTGTGCCGCGTCCACGGCAGCAGTCGGGCGATCCTCCAACAGGTGAGCCTCAGCCCATCTGTTGGACTGCTCACCGCGATCTCTCGTGCTTCCCTGAATCTGCAGCAACGGATCCGCCGCCACCAGCAACACCCTGGCCTCATCCAGCCGGCTTCTCGCGAGCAGGAGCCCTGATTCCTGCACCATCAGCCTCGGGTGCCGGTCGCGCACGGCCGCCGGCAGGGATCGAATCCATCTCAGTGCTCGATCCAAGTGGCCACGAGACAACTCCTCCTCAATGCGCTCCTCAAGCAGAACAGCCGCCTCCTCATAGCCTCCTATCTCCAGATAGCGGGCCATCGCCTCAGCGGTCTCGCCCCGGGCCGCGTAGTAGCCTGCTGTTCTCCATTGCAGACTCTGGTACTCTCGCGGCAGAAGGCGCCTCGCCAACTCCCGCCGCAGCGCCAGACCGAATAGAGGCTCGTAGTAGACGGGCAGATCCAGACCCTCCGGTCTCATGGTAGGTAGCCGGCTCTTCTCGACGAGCCGCAGCAGTTCTTCCGGTTTTCCGATTCCAACCCCTTCACGGCAGGACTCCGGGTCTAGTCTGGCCAGCAACGCACCGCGTAGCAGCTCCTCCTGGCTGTCCGAGGGCAGCCCCGCCAGCAGTTCCCGTAATAGCAGATCGTAGCCGTGCTCGGTAGGTGCAAGCCTTCCGAAGGACTGGGAGTCTAGATCTCGAGCCACGATCAAGGATGCCAGATTAGCCGCGGACGGCCAGCCCCCGGTCACCCTGGCCAGATCATCGATAATCTTCTGTGGAACCGGCCTTCCGGCGCGGTCGATGGTCAGCTGCCGCAACTCCTCCGGGGTCCATTTGACATCATCAACGCCCAGCTCGGTGAGCTCACCTCGTGACCGCAAGACCGAAAGGTAGAAACGGGGATCTAGCCGGGTGGCTATGATTGCCCGAAGGGGTGAAGCAGGATCAAGCAGCGCCTTCTCCAGGGCGTCAACGGTCGCTCTGTCCGTCAGCCATTCGAGTCCATCCAGCACCAGAAACACCCTTCTGGGCTGAATCCAACGAAGCTCCTCCAGGAACAGCGACATCAGCCGCTGGACCTCGCCACGGACATCTCTAGTTGACTGAAGTGCCGCGCGAACGACAGATCCGAAGCCCGGCACCACCCGCTGCACCGCCGATACCAGGCTATTCAAGAAAACCGCTGCGTCATCATCGGATTGGTCCAGCCGATACCAGGCCAGGAGATCAGTGGCC
>DAHXJB010000164.1:0-4962 GCA_027372455.1 Chloroflexota bacterium
ACGACCGAGGCCAAGGCCAAGGAAGTTAGGCGGCTGGCGGAGGAGATCATTACCAAAGCCAAGGGCGGGGAGTTGCATGCCCGGAGGCAGGCTTTGGCAGAGTTGTACGATCCCCAGGTGGTGGACAAGCTATTTGCCACCATCGCCCCCAGGTTCAAGGAACGGCCGGGCGGCTATACCAGGACCATAAAGATCGGCCCGCGGAAAGGTGACGCGGCGCTCGTGGTGCAGTTGGAGTTGGTGATCTAGGCCGGTCCAGGGTACGAGGCGCGGTGTAACGGGCGCCTTGACCTTTCGGGGTTAGGGCTGTTGCGTAATCTTAGGGCGGTGGTCGAGTACGACGGTACCGACTATCATGGGTTCGCGATTCAGACGGGGCTGCGTTCGGTTCAGGGTGAGCTGGAGAGCGCGGTTGCCATGGTTACCGGGGTAAAGACCCGGGTGGTGGGGTCGGGCAGAACCGATGCCGGCGCGCATGCTCTAGCTCAAGTGGTTTCCTTTCATACCGAGTCGCGACTTGCTCCTCTGGAGCTGATGAGGGCCCTCAACGCCAACCTGCCGCCAGATCTGGTGGTGAAGCAGGTGGAGGAGGCGGAGGAGGGGTTTCACGCTCGAAGGAGCGCCCGGCGCCGGCACTACCGTTACTCTTTGTGGAACGCTGACTTGCCCTCAGTGTTCACCAGGAGATACCGGCTTCATGTGTCGGGGTCTCTGGATCTGGAGGCGATGAACCAGGCCGCCGGCACCCTGGTGGGGACGCGGGATTTCTCCTGTTTCACCTATGGCGTGGCCCGGTTCCTGGCAGGAGGCCGGCGCCGAACCACGGTGCGAACGCTGTTCTCGGCCCGATGGCAGGGGACCCCGCCGGGGGTGGATTTCGATGTGGTGGGGACGGCGTTCCTGCCACACATGATCAGGAACATGGTGGGCGCAATGCTGAGGGTTGGGCAGGGAAGGTTGGCGCCCCAGGAGTTTTGCGATCTGGTTGATCGTTCGGATCCGCAACTCTCGACGGTGAAGGCCCCGGCTCACGGTCTAATGCTGGTAGGAGTGGAGTACTAAGGAGGGCGGGTGAAGACCTATAATCCTAAGGCCTCCGAGGTCGTCAGACGCTGGCACGTAATAGACGCATCTGGTCAGACGCTCGGTCGGCTCGCAACGCAGATAGCACAGTTGCTCAAGGGGAAGAACAAGCCTTACTACGTGCCGTACATGGACGTTGGGGACTTTGTGGTGGTGGTCAACGCCGAGAAGGTTCGAGTGACCGGGGACAAGCTGGGGCAGAAGCAGTATTACCGGCACTCCGGGTATCCAGGGGGGATCCGGTCGGTGTCGCTCGGCACACAGCTCAGTGTGCATCCCACCAGGGTGATCGAGCACGCGGTGCGGGGCATGCTGCCTCACAATGCGCTCGGGCGCGCCATGTATCGGAAACTGAAAGTGTATGCTGGGCCCACGCACCCTCATAGCGCTCAGGTGACCCATCAAGAGAAATGAGCTATCAGCTATCAGCTATCAGCCCTGCTCTATCGCGGCTAGCTGAAAGCTGAAGACTGATGGCTGACAGCTTCTAAAGGAGTTGGTTGTGGCTAACATGGATCAGATAGCAGCGGTGGGAAGGCGCAAGACCTCGGTGGCGCGGGTGGTGTTGGGACCAGGCACCGGTGCGATCACCATAAACGGTCTTGACCTGAAGGATCGATTTGCCAGGGCCGCGTGGCAAGAGATGGTCACGATGCCGTTGAGGCTGACGAACACCCTTGGCAACTTCAGCGCTACGGTACGCGTCCACGGGGGCGGCGTTGTCGGCCAGGCGGGAGCGATCCGTCATGGCATCGCGCGGGCTCTTTCCAAGGCCGATGAGAGCCTGAAGCCTGCCCTGAGGAAAGCGGGCTTGCTAACGCGGGATCCCAGGGTGAAGGAGCGCAAGAAGTACGGTCTCAAGCGGGCCCGGAAGGCGCCTCAGTACACCAAGCGGTAATCTGAGGCTTTATGGACCAGGCGGATGGGGGCGATCAGGTGGATCGCCCCTATTGATTCGTGGCGAATCTCCTGTTCGGCCTCTTTGCCAAACGATTGGGGCGCCGCCCTCGCTAGCGCACGAAGTAGAGGATCAGGATGGAGATGACGCTCCATCCGAAGACCGCGGCCACGAGATGGCGATCTGACAGGAGAAGGTCCTCGGGAGCGCCGCCAACCCCTTTGACGTGGATCAGGTAGAGGTAGCGGAAGATGCCGTAAAGCAAGAAGGGCACCGTCAGCATCATGGCGCCGTTCCGCGGGAGGTTTTCCGCCGAGAAGCTATACAGGCTGTAGGCGATGACCGTGGCAGAGGTGACCACGGAGATCATCTGGTCCAGAAGGGCCAGGTTGTATTCCTGCAGGATCCGACGATGACTCGTGGCGCTGCTGTCCAGCAGCACCAGCTCGTGACGTCGCTTGCCTATAGCAAGGAAGAGCGCCCCCAGCATGGTGCAAACGTATAGCCATGGGGAGATCGGCACGGCGATGGCGACGGCCCCGGCCGCAGCTCTCAGGACGAAGCCGGCGGCGAGCGCGAGCACGTCGACAATGACCATATGCTTCAGCCAGAACGAGTAGGAGAAGGTGAGGGCCAGGTAGAGTAGCGCCATGAAGGCGAAGTTGGTTCCGAGTGCGGCGGCTAGCCCGAGAGCAGTTGCCAGGAGGACCACCGCGGTCAGCGACGCTAGATTGCGTGGAACCTGGCCTGAAGCGATGGGCCTCTTGCGTTTGGTTGGGTGCTGCCGATCTTGCTCCAGGTCCACCAGATCGTTGACCAGATAGGTGACGGAGGCCAGGAGACAGAAGTCGAGGAATGCGAGACCAGACGTTTCGAGGGCGTGGAGATCGCCCAGACTTCGGGCAAACACCAGCGCCAGGAAAAGAAGGCCATTCTTGGTCCACTGCTTGGGCCGCAGCGAGACCAGGAGCGCCCGAGCCAGAGATGGCAGGCCCCGATTTTCCGTCTTGGATGCGATGGTCTGGGGATCTCTGGCCACTTCTAACCTTGTCCAGACGATAGATGCGACTGCCCCTGACTCTTCTCTAAATGCGTCATTCCCTAAGTACTGTACGGTCGCCATCACAGTCATGCCGGCGCAAGCGGGCATCCAGGGTCTGCTCCGTGCCTTGGTGACCTGGACCCCCGCGAAAGCGGGGGTGACGCGTGTGGAGGTTGTCCCCGTAACCCACTTATGGAATGACTCACTAAATGGGCTTCGTCGATGAACTGATGATACCGGAGGGGACAGGTGGGGTCAACGCCGGCCCTTTCGCGAGCTTTCGAGCATTCCAGCGACTCGAGAGGCTGCCTTCTCCGCTCCCTCCACGACCCGTTGTATGAGCTCAGATACCGTTGGCAAGTCTTCAATCATCCCTGTCACCTGGCCTGCCCACGCCATCCCCTGTTCCAGATTGCCTTCCCTGGCGGCTCGGAAGTTCACGTCCCCGCTAATGAGGGGCAGCAGTCCCTCCAGGGTGGCGCCTCGTCGCTCCAGTTCCAGGATCCTATCCGCCCACGGCCCTTTCAGGACGCGGGCCGGGCGCCCGATAGTGCGCTCGATCACGACAGTGTCGGTCTCCAGAGCCTGGACGAGAGCGTCCTTGTAGGCTGGATGAGCGGGGCTCTCTCGAGTTGCGACGAAGCGGGTTCCCATCTCGATCCCCTCGGCGCCCAGTGCGAGAGCCGCCGCGAGGCCTCGACCGTCGCCGATGCCGCCGCTCGCAAGCACAGGGATACCAACGCTGTCCACCACCCTGGGTACCAGTACCATTGTTCCGATGTCGTCTCGGCCTATGTGGCCTCCTCCCTCGAAGCCCACCGCGATGACGGCGCTGGCTCCTAGCTCCTCGGCCTTTCTGGCCTGCCTGACACCAGCGACTAGAACCATGGTGCAGATATCCCGACCTCGTGTCTGCTGCAGGAAGAACTCCGGATTGCCGCCTGTGAAGCTGCAGATGCGGATGCCGGCGTCCAGAGCGGCTGTGAGATGATTGCCCAGAGGACGGAAGCCGATGGAGAAGTTCACCCCGAACGGTTTTGTGGTGAGGGAGCGGGTCTGGTCAATGGCCTCTTTCAACGCGTCGGGAGTGGGGAAAGCGGCCGCGGTAAGCTGTCCCAGGGCTCCAGCATTGGATACCGCGGCGCACAGCTCCGGCAGTGCCAGGTGCTGCAATCCCCCCTGAACTATGGGATATCGGACTCCCAGAAGGTCAGTGATTCTCGTACGCATTGTCCCCTGCCTCCAAAGCGGGGTTTGGATAAGTCGAACCCCTCATGTTGGTCGTATCTTACGCCCAGTTGCCGGGATGTTCGACCCATGAGCGAAAGGTGATGAAATGGGCATGGGGTCGATGACTCTTCAGACCCCATGCCCATGGATCTACGAGGCCTCTGGCTGGGTTGCCCTGTGTGCAGAGGCGCTACCAGTACTTGGAGAGGGCTGTAATTTCACGCGTTACCACATCCAGGAGGGCCGGGCGGCCGTCTTGAGTCGCTCGGAGTGCCCGCTTGGCCGCCGGGATGATCTCATCCGGCCTCTCGACCCGCTCTGAGTAGGCGCCCAGTCCTTCCGCGATCTTGGCGTAGTCACCGCTGATGTATCGTGCCCGATAGAGCCGAGTGGCGTTGGGTAGGTGCTTCTCGTAATCACCCATCAGCCCGTTGTTGAAGACGATGGTAAGAGTGCCGATGTGGTTGCGGGCGGCCGTCTCGATCTCGAGACCGCTCATTCCGAAGGCGAGATCTCCCATCACGTTTAGCACTGTCTTGTCGGGTTTGGCCACCTTTGCACCCAGGGCCAGAGGGATGCCGTAACCCAGGTGGGTGGATTTACCCCAGCCGATGTAGCTGTTCGGCTCCAATGCCTTCCAGAAAGGCACCATCATGTCTCTGGGGGTGCCGGCATCGTGGGTCGCGATGCTGTTTCTCAGATCCACGAC
>DAHXJB010000168.1:0-4950 GCA_027372455.1 Chloroflexota bacterium
CCCTGAGGCTAGCCAGGGCTCACACCGGCCGCGACAAGATCATCAAGTTTTCGGGCTGCTACCACGGCCACTCCGACGGACTCCTGGTTCAAGCGGGCTCAGGAGCTACCACTCTGGGAGTGCCGGATAGCCCCGGCGTGACGGCCGCGGCGGCGCAAGCGACCATCTCCCTTCCATACAACGACCCGGCAGCGGTGGAGGAGGCTTTCCGAAGCTACCCGGACCAGATCGCGGCGGTCATCGTGGAGCCGGTCGCCGGTAACATGGGGGTGATACCGCCCAAGGACGGCTTCCTCCAGTCCCTTCGAAGGATCACCGGCGAGCAGGGTGCCCTGCTCATCTTCGACGAGGTCATCACCGGCTTTAGAGTAGCCCACGGGGGGGCACAGTCACTCTTCGGCGTGATGCCTGACCTCACCACCATGGGAAAAATCATAGGGGGTGGGCTTCCGGTCGGCGCCTATGGCGGGCCTCGTGCACTTATGGAGAAGATGTCTCCGGCTGGACCGGTCTATCAGGCTGGGACCCTATCCGGTAACCCCCTGGCAATGACGGCGGGCATCGAGACCCTGAAATTGCTGGGCCAGTCGGGCGTGTACGAGAAGTTGGACAGGCTGTCGGCTCAATTGGCCGAGGGATTGGGCGAAGCGGCCAGGAAGGCAGGCAAGCCGGTTTTCCAAACCCGGATCGGCTCCATGTCCACCATGTTTTTCACCTCGAGCGAAGTAGTGGACTACAGCAGCGCCCTCACAAGCGACACTGCAATGTATGGACGCTTCTTCCGAGGCATGTTGGAAAGGGGCTTCTACTTTGCCCCATCCCAATTCGAGGCAACCTTCGTGTCGCTGGTTCATCAGGAGTCGGACATCGAGGCGACCATCGCCGCCGCTCGAGACGTCATGGCGGAGATTTAGGCCGCGGTGACAACCATTTGGATCCGCGTTCAGCCAGGAGCTTCCAGTGACGAGATCGTCGGATGGGAAGGCGACCGATTGCGGGTTCGGTTGCAGGCTCGGGCCATCGAGGGCAAGGCCAACAAGAGTCTGATAGCGTTCCTGGCCGAGAGCCTGGGGTTGCGGCCATGGCAGGTGACCCTGGTGAGGGGGGAGCGTTCACGCGAGAAACTCGTGGAGCTAGAGCTAGCGTCCCGAGAGGAAGTCACAGCTCGCCTGAGCCGAAAACAGGAGTAGAAAGAGCAGTCGACCTCAGTTCTCATGAGGCCGACTGCTCTTTCTAAGTTCCCTACTTCCGCCGCTTACGCTTAGTAGGCCATCAACGCCTGCAAGATGAGATTCTGCATGAAGGTAAGCAATAGGATCGCGACAATCGGAGAGATATCGAGCATGCCGATCATCGGAATCACCCGACGCATTGGTCCCAGGATCGGCTCAGTGATCTCGTAAAGGATTCTGCCTATCGGGTTGCTCGGACCGACGTTGAACCATGAGAGCAACGCCCGGCCCACGATGGCGAAGATCAAAACGTTGAACAGCAGATCGACGAAACGATATAGAAACAAGATAAGTCCCTCCTGAGGCCATCCCTCAACCTACTGGTGAGGTCGGTCGCCGAAAATGGCCCTTCCAATTCTGACGATAGTAGAGCCTTCCTCGATGGCCACTTCGAAGTCGTCGCTCATGCCCATCGAGAGATGCCGCCATTCGGCTTCTGGATAGCGAACTGCCAGCCGATCCCGTAGGAGCCTCAGCCTCCGAAAGACCGAACGCAGACTCTCCTCGTCAAGCCCCAGCGGCGCCACGGTCATCAGCCCCTGGATCTCCAGGTGAGGCAGCGCCACCAGCTCGGCCGCCATCGACTCCAGCTCCTGTGTAGTGAAACCGGACCGCTGGGGGAGTGAGCTAAAGTCCACCTGCAACAGCACTGGCAGCCGCCTCCCCATCTCTTCCGCATTCCTATGCAAGAGAGTTGCCAGCTTAGCGCTATCCACTGATTGAATTATATCAAACAACTCGACGGACAGTTTGGCCTTATTGGATTGCAGATGCCCGATCATGTGCCAGCGTGCGCCTGGCATTTCCCCCCATTCAGCGAGAGCCCGCCGCTTGTCGCGGAATTCCTGGACCCGGTTTTCCCCGAATTCGCGCTGGCCCAAGTGGTAGGCCTCCAAAACCACTTCCGGTGCCATGGTCTTGGACACCGCGATCATTCGGATCTCGGAGGCAGGACGGCCCGACCTTTCAGCTGCTCGAGCCACCCGCCCTCTCACCGCCTCGAGCCTCTCCCGAAGGCTAAGTGGTGTATCCGATAACTCTTTGGCACTTCCTGGCGGGTCCAGGGCGCAGCGCCCGGCGGGGTTTGGGGTGTCCCCAAGCCTTACTTCCTCCCTCCAAGAAGTCCACAGGACTTGGCGGATGGACCACTCAGTCATCCCGAATCCCCGCGATCACGCCGAACCTGCCGGTTATTCCTCCAGCCGCCCGATGAGAGAAGAAGATGTCGGGGCGGCACCGGGTGCAGATCCCAGCGACTGCGATGTTCTCCTCTGGAACGCCAGCGCGCAGAAGGGTCTCGGAGTTGGCAGCCCACAGATCCAAGTGTATCCGCCCGCCCGAACCAGATTGCAGCACGTTGGACCCGGCGAACTCTCGCCCAGCAGCAGATACTACCTCCGGACCGACCTCATAGCAGCATGGACCGATGGAAGGACCAATTCCGGCAAGAACATCAGAGGGACGCGAGCGATACCTGTTCACCATTATCTCCAGGGCGGCAGCCGGGGTTCCCAGGATGGTGCCACGCCATCCGGCGTGGGCCAGCCCTACCACCCGCTGAACCGGATCCCACAGGATCACGGGCACACAGTCGGCAAACTTCAACAGCAGCAGTATCCCAGGCTCGTCCGTCACCAGGGCGTCGGTGTTCGGCCGATCCCCCTTCCCGAGATCTTCACGGCTCACGGCCACCGCCTGCCGTCCATGGACCTGGCTTGCAGAGATTATCCTTCCAGGATCCCAGCCGGCCGCCCTCGCCGCCAATTCCCGATTGGTCTGCACCCTTGTGGGGTCATCCTTAACGGCAAAGCTGACGTTCAGGGAGTGGAAAGGGGGGTCACTAACTCCACCACCACGGGCAAAGGCACCGTGGCTCAACTCCGACCAAGCTTCGAGTCGTTCAAAGGAGTAGAGGGCTATTCCATCGAAGAGATGTACGTTCATCACTGAGTTCGAATGCAAGTCCCACACCCGTCGGTTCTGCTTCGGGAAACTCCCGAGCAGGTTGACAATTGTGGCATCGGGTCGGGGAGATCTCGACCCCAGCCCATCGCTACCGTTGCCTCGCTACAATCCCTGTCTGCGCCGGAGGAAGGCCGGGACATCGTAATCGCTCCGCTCCACAGGCCGCGGGCCGGAAGCCGCGACCGCGGGTGGTGCCGGCACCGGACGCAGCCGCTCCACCTTTTCCGAAGGTAGGGCGGTGACTGCACGGCCGTCGAAGCCTGTAGCAATAACGGTGATCCTGATCTCCTCGCCCAGGTTCTCGTCTACCACCGCTCCGAAGATGATGTTGGCATCCGAGTCGGCCGCCGAGGATACAACCCCCGCGGCCTCATTGATCTCGGTCAGTGTCATATCGGAACCGCCGGTGACGTTGAACAGGACCCCCTTCGCCCCGGTCATGGACACGTCGAGCAGCGGGTTCGCTATAGCCGCGCGAGCGGCCTCCACAGCACGGTTTTCTCCCCTGGCTTGGCCGATAGCCATCAGGGCAGAACCGGCGTTTGACATCACAGTACGAACATCGGCGAAATCAAGATTGATGAGACCCGGCTCGGTGATCAATTCTGAAATCCCCTGGATACCTTGTCGCAAAACGTCGTCCACCACCCTGAGGGCCGATTCGACGGGGGTGTTTCGCTCGATCACCTGCAGCAATCGATCGTTGGGAATAGTTATCAGGGTATCCACCTTAGACTTGAGGGCGTTTACACCCTCATCCGCAACGATCCGGCGACGCGATCCTTCAAATATGAACGGCTTGGTCACCACCCCAACGGTGAGGGCACCGACTTCCCTGGAGATCTGGGCCACAACGGGGGATGCACCGGTACCCGTGCCGCCACCCATCCCGGCGGTGATGAAGACCATGTCCGCACCGTTCAGCGCTTGGTAAATCTCTTCCGAGCTCTCCTCCGCGGCCTTGGCACCGACGGCGGGGTTGCCGCCTGAGCCCAACCCCCTGGTGATCTTGTCGCCGATGCCTAACCGCATGGCCCCTCGCTCGGTTCTGGCCAGGGCCTGCTGATCGGTGTTGACGGTCACGAACTCCACGCCACGCACCTGGGCCTGGATCATCCGATTCACGGCGTTGCCCCCACCACCGCCGACACCGACAACCACTATCCGAGGTATGCCGTCTCTCTCCAATTGATGCCCCCTACTGACCACTTGCCCCACCTCATCGTCAGAGTGCCGAGTGATGAGCAATGAGCGCCGGGACCCCGATGCCTTCCGCCGGCACTCATCACCCGCCACTCGTTACGGTAGGAATGCCTTCACGAAGCTCTTGACCCTCGAACCCCACCCATCTCGCCTGCGAGGAGACCTGGCGGCGGGTAACTCCTCGGTCTGAGCCATCGCCCACTTCAACAGGCCCGCCCCGGCGGCATACGCCGAACCGCTTATCGAGTCGATGGACCCGGACAGTCCATCAGGCAAACCGACACGCACAGGGCTGTCGAAGCTCTTCGCAGCCAGATCTCTTATCCCCCTCAACTGGGCCGTGCCGCCCGTCAGCACCACTCCGGCCGGAAGGACACCACGAAAACCTTGTTTCTCTATCTCCCCCGAGGCCAGGCTGAAGATCTCGGAGAGACGCGCCTCCACGATCTCGGCGATAAAGCGCCTCGATACCTTCCTGACCGACCCGTCGGAGATGGCGCCTACATCTATGACATCCTCTTCGTCCACCATGTCTTGCGCCGCGGAGGCG
>DAHXJB010000175.1:0-18647 GCA_027372455.1 Chloroflexota bacterium
ACGACCGAGATGTGCATGTCGGACGCGATCTATCATGCCCTCGACAAGGCTGGTTTCCGGGGCGCGGTGATGGATGGGAGGCCCTGGGTGATGGAGTGGCGAGACGCAACCCACCTCTATCACCATGGGAAGAAGCTGAAGCTGTTCACTCGGGCGTTCGAGTTGAGCGACGACGTCGGCTACCGCTTCTCCAATCGGAGTTGGTCCGGCTGGCCCCTGTCGGCCAACAGCTATGCCCACTGGTTGAGGGAGGCGAGAGGGGATTTCGTCTTCCTGGCCTGGGACTATGAGACTTTTGGAGAGCACCATTCGATCGACACAGGGATATTCGAGTTCCTTCGATGGCTGCCGCGAGAGGTGCGCCGGCGAGACATGGGTTTCCTCACCCCAAGCGAGGCCATCGACAAGTACGCGGACCAGAGTTGCGATCTACCCTTGCCGGCTTTCCCCAGCACCTGGGCTGGATCTGGTGGGATGGAGTTCTTCCTGGGAAATGCCGCCCAGCAGGCGATCTTCCAGTTGATGTTGAACGTCTACAACACCGCGCTGCTGACCAAGAATCCGAAGATAGTGGACCTGGCCCTCTGGTTGTTGCAATCCGACAACCTGCACCTGGTCCAGTGGTTCGGCCGGGGTGGCTCGGAGGCGGAGGTCTCGGCCTACTTCACCCCCAACGAATGGTGGGCACTGGGTCCGGGAGGCATCATCTGGGAGCAGCAGCAGGTGTACCGCAACTTCTTGAATGCCTTGGACGTCTACCTGTAGCCGATCGCCAGCGACTAGCCATCGGAGCGCAGAGCCAGTTCGCATGCAGTGGTCAGACGGGCTCTCCCACCACGTGCAGCTTCAGGAGGTTCGTGCGACCCCGAGCGGGGAGCGGCAAGCCTGCTGTGATTACCACCAGGTCTCCTTCGGCCACCTGTTTCTCCTGCACAGCCATGTCGACTACCTGCCGAATCATCTCGTCCGTGTTGTAACAACGAGGTGTCAGGTGGGGATGGACTCCCCAGACCAGGGCGAGTTGCCGGAGGGTCTCCTGGGAAGGGGTGGCTGCCACGATACGGGCGGGCGGCCGGTGCCTGGCGATCATGCGAGCGGTGTAGCCGGACTCCGTGGAGGCGATCACCGCCTTGGCCCCAAGTTCGAAAGCCATCTCGCAGGTAGCCAGCCCGATGGCGTCCGTGACGTTGGACATCCTGGCCGTGCTCGTCCTGCGCATCAACTCCTCGAATGGGAGCGCCTCATCGGTGGTCTCGCCGATACGTGCCATGGTCTGCACCGCCTCCAACGGGTAGGCGCCGGCCGCCGTCTCGCCGGATAGCATGGTGGCGTCGCTCCCGTCCAGGATGGCGTTGGCGACGTCGTTCACCTCGGCCCTGGTGGGTCTGGGGTTACGGATCATGGAGTCGAGCATTTGGGTCGCCGTCACCACCGGCTTGCCCGCGGCATTGCACCTCGCTATGATCATCTTTTGCAGCAGCGGCACTTCCTCGGCCGCGACCTCGATCCCGAGATCCCCTCTGGCCACCATGATCGCATCGCTCGCCTCCAAGATCTCGTCGAAATGGGCGACTGCCTCGTGCTTCTCGATCTTGGACATCAGGGGGATATCTGCTCCACGTTCCGCCATCAGCTTCCTCAGCTGCCGGACATCTTCCCCGGCCCGCACGAAGGACAGGGCGATGTAGTCGACCCCCTGCTCTATGCCGAACACCACGTCTGCCTTGTCCTTGTCGGTGATCGTTGGAACGCTCAGGGTGCGACCCGGCACATTGACCCCTTTATGCGATTTCAGCAGCCCGCCGGTGACCACCCTGCATTCGGCCTCGCCGTTCCCGGCGCTAATTACCGTGAGTTCCAGGTTGCCGTCGTCCAGCAGTATCCGGTCCCCCGGCTTCACATCCTCTGACAGGGAGGCGCCCCGAATCGTTGCCCTATCGCTGTTCCCCATAACCTCCTCGGCAGTCAGGACAAAGCGGTTTCCTGGAGTCAGGCTCGCTCCTTCGCCGGCCATCTCACCCACGCGAATCCTGGGCCCCTGCAGGTCCTGCAGGATAGCCACTACCTGTCCTTCCTCAGCGGCCACCCTCCGGACCAGGGCAATCATCGCGGCATGGCTTTCGTGGGTTCCATGGGAGAAGTTGAGACGGGCCACGTTCATGCCTGCCCGAATCATGGCGCGCAGCATTTCCTCCGATGCGGAGGCCGGCCCCAAGGTGCATACGATCTTAGTCCGACGCATCGATACCTCCTAGCGATCAGCAATCAGGTCCGAACGCACGAAACAACCTCGCTTTCGGCAGAGCTCACAGTCCGGTATTCAATGGCTGCTCAACGGGCTGTCGAAGGAGAGGATGGTGGCCGGACGGGATCAAGACCCGCAGCGCCCCCGCGGCCACCCGGAGGTTGACTGGAGTGGTGCCAACGTAGTCGCCATCCAGTTGCACCGGCAGCGGACTCCGGGACTGTATGGACAGTCTGGAGCAGCGATAGAAGACGGCGCCGGGGTCTCTGGAGTGGCGTCCAAGCAAGACCTGCATCGCGTGAGCAACTCCGGCCAGCAGCCCTCGACCTCGGAACACCCACACGTCCAGCAGACCGTCGTCGGCGAAGGCCTGCGGGGCCATGTTCAGCACCCCGCCATAGAGGCGAATGTTGCTCGCCACAACCATCAGTGCCCTGTGTCGGGCTTCCAGCCCATCGGCCACTATGGTCGTCTCCACGCCGCGAAGCTTCAGAGCTTCGGCACATGCCGCAATGACGTAGGCCAGCATCCCCAGCTTTCGCTTCGCCATCGGGTTCAAGTCTCGCGTCACCGACGCGTCGAATCCGACGCCGGCGACGAACAGGAAGTAGCGGCCGTTGGCTATCCCCAGATCTGCCCTCACCACGTTTCCCGTCAGCAGCAGGTCGGTAGCCCGACTGACATCCATGGGTATGCCCATCTCCCGGGCCCACACGTTGGTTGTACCGATCGGTATAATCCCCAAGGCTGTTCGACGATGGGCCAGGGCCTGGATGGCCAGATTCAGGGTGCCGTCTCCTCCTGCCACCACCACCAAGTCGACGTCGGAGCCCACACCAGATCTCGCTGCTTGCTCCAACTCCCTGATATGGGGGGAGGCCACCGTTTCGATCCGCCAGCCCGCGGATGACATTCGCCTCGCGGCCTCGGCGATCTCCTCCCGCCGGTCGCGCTGCCCGGACCTGAGGTTGTGTATCAGCAGCGCTCTCAAGATCGTCCTCGGACGAAGCTGACGATCTCTTCGAGGGCCGGCTCGAGTGGTTCGGACGTGTCAACCAACATGTGAGGACGGCTGATCTCCTCAAACTCGGCCTTCATCCGCAGGTACACTTCCCAGCCGGCCTCCGAACGGTCCTCCGGGTTCAACCGCTCCATCCGTCTCAGCAGCCTTGCCTCCACCACATCGTCAGGCGCAACGGTCCGCACGATCAGCAGCCGTGCCTCGGTCCGCTCAGCTATGCGGTAGAGACTTCGCCTGCCAAACTCGCGGATGTTGGTGGCGTCGAAGACGACGTTCTCCCCCTGTCGGAGAAGCCGTTGGATCCTCCGATGGGCTGTCTGGAACACTCGCCGGTTCTCTTCCGGGGAGTAGCTTGGGTGGAGGCTGATCTGGTGACGGATCTCGTCGCTCGCGACGATCTTGAGCGGGATGCGCTGGGCCAGCAGATTGACCAGGTGAGACTTCCCTGTCCCCGGCGGACCCACCATCACAATCAGGGCGGGATGTTGTTGACTCGACATCGGTTCGGATCCGCTCCGCTCTGGTGGTTCCCTGTTCTCCATCGCTCGTCGCTCTCCATGTGGCCGCTGACGGCGGGGGCACACCGGAAATGGTGCTAGGGCCGACGCTCCGCTACCATCATACAACACTCTGAGGTTGCCGCAGCTAGCGCATGTCCGGATTGCGACGGTGGACCGGATGGCGCCCTTCGTGTAGAATCCCTCCGATTTTGCTGCTGATTGCCGGTCATTCTTGCTTTTGTCTCTCCTCGAAAGCGCTACATGATAGACAGAGTGCTGAACGGCCGATACCGGTTGTCTGCCCTTCTCGGTGAGGGTGGCATGGCCATGGTGTACGAGGCCGAGGACCTGCTTCTGGGACGGAAAGTCGCGGTCAAGGTGCTGCGGGAGCAGTTCGCTTCCGATCCCGGTTTTCTGACTCGATTCCAGAGAGAGGCCAGGTCTGCGGCCGGCCTTTCCCACCCAAATATCGTCGCCGTCTATGACGTCGGTGCCGATGCCGGTACTCAGTACATCGTCATGGAGTTGGTGGTCGGTCGCACCCTCAAGGAGGTCGTTCAGGAGGAGGCTCCGCTTAGCGCTGGACGGATCATCGACCTGGGGCGGCAGATCTGCGATGGGTTGGAATATGCCCATCAGCACGGGATCGTCCACCGGGACGTGAAGGCCCACAACATCCTGGTAGCCCGAGATGGGTGGGCAAAGATAGCGGATTTTGGGATTGCCGTGGCTCTGGGAGCCTCGTCTCTGACCCAATCTGGTTACGTGGTGGGCTCCGCCCAGTACATGTCGCCGGAGCAGGCGAAGGGGGAGCAGAGCACGGCCTCCTCCGACCTCTATGCCACAGGGGTCATGCTGTATGAGATGGCGACCGGGCGGCTTCCCTTCGAGGGCGACACCTCTGTAGTGGTGGCTCTCAAGCAGATTCAGGAGGATCCGGTGCCCCCTCGCCGGGTGAACCCGAGGATCCCCGAGTCGCTTCAGACGATCATCTTGCAGTCGATGGCCAAGGATCCTTCTGAGAGGTTCTCCTCGGCGGCTGCCATGGGCGAAGCACTGGTGGCTTGCGCCAGGGCGAGTCTGGAGGCGACCCAGCCTAACGCGGTCGTGGCATCGAAGCCCCCCAGATTGGAGAGGGTGATGGCACCCGTCCCCTCGCCGGCTCCTCGCAAGGAGCGCAGAGGAGGCCCGGGTGGTTGGATGGTGCTGGTGGTGGTGTTCGCGGCCTTCCTGTGTACTCTGGGCTCGATACCGCTCGGTTTGGTGGCGTTCTCCAACGGCGCACTCGGGAGACTCTTTCCCTCCCTTTCTGCACCCACCCAGGGATCTGCCACTGCCACGCCGGTTCGTGTCGTGCAGGCTGCTCCGTCGCCTACCCCGGAGCCCACGCCTATCCCGACCTTGAAAACGCCCAAGCTGGTGGGCATGTCCTTCACCGCGGCGCGCCAGTTGGCGCAGAATGCGGGGCTGGATGTGGTGATCTCCGGAGAGTCGTACAGCTCAGAATACCCTGTGGCCTACGTAATCTCCCAGAACCCTGCTGCCGGCGATCCGATCGAAAAGGGGGTCCGTATCGAGGTTGTTGTGAGCCTGGGCAAGGAGTCCGTCCAGGTGCCTCGTGTGGTGGAAGACCCCCTTCAAGCGGCCGAGGACAAACTGAAGGCGGCCGGGTTCAAATGGAGGGTCATGGAGCAAAACAGCGACCAGACCCCGGCCGGCATCGTGATCTCCCAAAGTCCTGCTCCCGATGTCATGGCGGAGAAGGGCTCGGAGGTTCTCCTGAAGGTCAGTCTGGGCAAGGAAAAGGTTGCTGTGCCCAATGTAATCGGCAAGCCCGAGGCCGAGGCCCAGGACATGATCGTAAAGGCCGGTTTGGCGAAGAGCTACCCCAACTATCAGAGCTTTACCACGGTGCCCCCCGGCGACGTGATCAGCCAGGAGCCGAAACCGGGAACCATGGTGGACAAGGGAACCACCGTCTACATAGCGGTCCGCAAGGTGGATACCCCTGCGCCGCCGCCCCCGACTCCCACGGCCACAGGGCACTGACATCTGAGCTGCTCTCGATCTATCAGGAGAAGCGCTCCAGTATCTCCCCGTTCAGGATGACGATGCGGCCACGATCCATCTTGATGGCTCCCGCCTGCTCCAGTTCTCTCAGCGCTCGCCCCACCATCTCTCGGGCAGTTCCCGCCATCGTGGCCATCTGCTGTTGAGTTAAGCGGCCCCCGCCGTCTACGGTGCCGGATTCTCGGGCATGCTGGATGAGGATCTTCGCGACCCTGCCGGTCACGTGCCGGAAAGAAAGATCCTCCACCAGGTCCACCAGGTGCCGGAGGCGGGAGGCCAGGATGCGGATCACGTTACGGGAAACCGCGTGGATCTCCACCAGGAGCCGCTGCATGTCCTCTCCCCGGATCAGGTAGAGGTCGGTGGGATCCAACGCGGCCACGCTTGCCGGGTTCGGCCCGCAGTCGAAGACGGGGACCTCGTTGAAGGTGTCGCCCGGCTTCATGATCTTGAGGACCTGTTCCTTACCCTCGGGCGAGGTCTTGAACACCTTCACCCGCCCCGATCTGACGAAATAGATCGCCTCGCACGGTTCCCCCTCCAGCAGTATCACGTCCCCGCGCTCGTAGCTTCGGCCCCGTACCATGGGACGGATTCGCTCTAGCGCGGGATCGGATAGACCGGCGAAGTAGGGGATCTGCCTCAGGAACTCTAGCGACACACTCATGAAGATGAGGATATCAGACCCGTCCGGATAGGACAACGGAACAGGAGCTTCAATCGCAACTTTCCCGGTCGCTCCGCTACCAATCCCGACCAGGTCTGCCTCTGCAGCCCTCAGGTGGCGGCAGCCACAGCCGGGACCGGCCGGATCGCCGGCCCCAGCCGTCCATGACGTCACCTAATCATGGTGCTTAAGGGGGAGAAACCTCTTCACGTTCTGAACCCGGAGGTGCTGTCCTAGTCGGTGACACAGGGTACCAACGACTGAAGTCGTTACTACAATGTGTGCAGCCCTTACTCCGTAAACATGTCAGAGGGCATGTTCACGTTTTTCGCAATGGGAGAGGAAACTGGTGGGAATGCCTCTACTAAGGGGAGGTTGAGCACCCGGTACCGGCCAGCCCTCACCCCAACCCTCTCCCAAGGGGAGAGGGAGCACTCAGCGCTCAGAAGCTGCTCCCCCCCGCTTGACCGCTGTACCACACCGCCCTAGACTGACCCTGGTGCGTTGACGTCTTCGTTTGGACCTTGCCGTCCTGGAATCGGGTTTTCCACTTGCCCCCCTCAAGCTACAGAGGTTGGACGCCCTTGGAGCCAGATACCATCGGCCGCATGGCCTGCCGGGCCGTTCCGCTGGTCGGACTCACCTACACCGTCATAGATCTGGAGACCACCGGCCTGAAGCCGCAGGGTAACGGGATCACGGAGATCTGTTGTCTGAGGGTGGAGGGTGGATTGGAGACGGGTCGCTTCACCACCCTGGTCAACCCCGGTCGACCTATCCCCCCCTTCATCCAGACTATGACCGGCATCACCGACGCTATGGTGCGCGACGCCCCCACTTTCGGAGAGATCGCCCCATCGCTGCTGGAGTTCCTCGGGGAATCGGTGCTGGTGGCCCATAACGCCCCTTTCGACCTATCCTTCCTGAACTACGGGCTTTACTGCCTGGGGCGGCGCAACCTTCATAATCAGGTGGTGGATACCCTTCGGCTGGCTCGACGGTTGCTGCCTGACCTTCCCAGGGGCAGCCTCGACGCGGTAACCCTGCATCTGGGGATATCGGTCGCGGACCGCCATCGGGCCTCGGGCGATGCGGAGGCGACGGCGGCGGTGCTGCTAAGGTTGTTGGCGGTCTGCGGGGATCGCGGTGTCGAGAGCGACGCCCAGCTGATGGCCCTGATGGCCGCCGGGCGGACGAAGAGAGAGCCGAGGGCTACAACCCGAAAGGGAGATCGGGCAGCTCGAGTGGCGGTATTGGCCGAGCGAGCCCGATCCCTACCCGATGCCCCTGGTGTTTACATAATGCACTCGACCTCGGGCCGTGTGCTGTATGTGGGGAAGGCGATCTCCCTGCGGCGCCGGCTGGCCTCCTACTTCACCGACCGCGTCCCGGGCAAGACCAAGCGGCTGCTGGGACAGGTGGAAAGCATCGAGCACCTCCAGCTTGGATCGGAGCTGGAGGCGTTGCTGGAGGAGTCCCGCCTCATCAAGCTGCACCAACCCCCTTTCAACGTCCTGCTGAGGAGCTACCAGGACTTCCCCTTCATCAAGCTGGAAGAGAGCGGTGCCTACCCGCGGCTGGTTGTTACCAGGGAGATTCACTACGATGGCGCCCGCTACTTCGGCCCCTTCCGAAGCGTTCGGGAGACCGAGCAGGCCCTCGATATCCTCTCCCGTTGCTTCCGCCTCTACGACGACCGTTGCCCACCCCGTTCGCGGGGCGAAAGCTGCCCTTACGTCCAGATGAACCGCTGCATGGGACCGTGTTTGGGGCCTGCCCATCGGCTGAGGCACCGTCAGGCGGTGGATGAGGTGTGCCACCTGCTGGAGACTCGACCTGAGGAACTGGAGGCGGAGCTGACCCGACTGCGAGACGCCGCCTCCGACAGGCTGGACTTCGAAACGGCCATACTTTATCGGGATGGCATGGAGAGCCTCTCGAACGCCCTCGCGCGGCGGAGACTGCTCGCCCCTGCGGTAGAGGGTCTGAACGTCCTGGCGGTGTGCCCGTCGGTCCATCCGGGCTGGGCGGAACTGTTCGTCTTCGGCCACGGCAGGCTCGCCGAACGTCTGCGACTGTTTGTCGGGGAAGATGGGGCGGATCGCGGTTCGGTCGAGAAGCTACTGGAGATGGTGTCCAGCCGCTGGGTCGGTGGTGAGAACGGCGTGGATCCGCGGATCGACGCGGAGAAGCTGGATCAGGTGAACATCATCTCCCGATGGCTGGAGGACCAGGGTGACTCGGCCAGCATCATCACCCTGGAGGCCGGCTGGATATCCGACCGGTTCAGCGATGTGGTGGATCGGGTGATTGAGGCCGCCCGTTTGGCGACCAAGATTTAGATCCCCTTTCCCTCTGGGAGAGGGATAGGGTGAGGGCGAAGGTGACTAACGAGGAAGTGGCGACCATCTTCGACGAGCTGGCCGATCGGCTGCGAGCTCGCAAGGAGCTTATCTTCAAAATCAGGGCCTACCAGAAGTCCGCGACGGCGATACGGGAGCTACCCGTCCCCGTCGAGCAGTACCGTCGCGATGGCCACCTGAGGGATATCCCCGGGGTCGGGGAGGCTATCGCCAAGAAGATCGCCGACCTTCTGGACACCGGCAGCTTCAAGCTGCTCGATGAGCTGCGGGGCGCGGATGCGGGGAAAGCCTGAGAGGGCAGTGGCACAAGAGGGAGTCGACCAAGTCGTAGTAACGACTTCAGTCGTTCGTCTCAGCCCGAGCTACAGAATACCAACGACCAAAGTCGTTACTACCAACTTGGCGATCATGTCCCGTCTTGCCCCTGGCTCCCCTACAAACTTGCGGCGGTTTGCTACAATTACTGCTACTGGGTGCCACTTGCGGTCACGGGCCTCTCGGGCCTGCAACTTGCTTGTAGCTCATCTTGCTGGGTCCCATCGGTGAAGGGGAGGAAGACAATGCGGTTGCGCTATCGTTTCATCTCGGTGGAGTACGGAAAGCCTGCCCAGATGGAGAAAGGGCAGCGGTCCAGCTGGAGCCACTTCTACCCGATGCCATACAGCCGGGGGGATGTCTGGCGGCCTCCAACCGACGTTTACGAGACTGACGAGCACGTGGTTGTGACTATGGAGCTGGCCGGGGTCAAAGAAGAGGATATCGAGGTTACCATCTTCAACGATATTCTGGTGGTTTCCGGAAGCCGGCAGGATAACCGTCGTCCGGAGAAGCTTCTGTACCACGAGATGGGCATCAACTTTGGCCGCTTCCGCGGCGAGGTCTTCCTACCCCTTCGAGTGAGCCCCGAGTGTGTCGAGGCCCATTACGAGAATGGGTTCCTATATATCTGGTTGCTGAAGAGCTGCCAACCATAACTCGCAGCAGTATCTTAGGAGGAGATGGCGATGACGGTTGACGATGTCGCTTCTGAGAATCTGGGGCTCAATGAAGACAGCCTAGACAAGGGTGATCAGCCCTTCGACGTGCCTGTACTGCCCCTTAAGGATACGGTCGTTTATCCTCTCACCGTGGTGCCTCTGGCGGTGGGGCAGGAGCGATCCCTGAAGTTAGTGGATGACGTTGCCGCCAGGGACCGGTTGATCGGTCTGGTGGCTCAGCATAATTCGGAAACTCAGCTGGCGGGTCCCGACGAGGTGTTCCAGGTGGGAACCCTCGGCAAGATCCATCAGCTGCTGAAGATGCCTGATGGCACGATCCGGCTGGTGATGCAGGGACTGCAGAGGATCCGAGTTCTGGAGTACAACCAGGAGCAGCCCTACCTGACGGCAAAGGTTCAGGCGATCCCGGAGACGCTGGAAGAGGGGCTGGAAGTGGACGCGATGGGGCGCAACGTGGTGAACCTCTTCCAGCAGTTGGTTAACCTCTCTCCCTATCTGCCGGACGAGCTGGTTGCCGCCGCCATGAACGTGGAGAGCCCGAGACAGCTGGTCTACTTCGTCGCGATGAACCTGCGGCTCGAGCTGGAGCAACGGCAGCGGTTTCTGGAGATCGACTCGGTTTCCGAGAAGTTGAAGATCCTGATCGGATACCTGAACAAGGAGCTCGAAGTACTCGAGCTGGGCCGAAAGATCCAGAATGAGGCCCAGGAGCAGATGACCAAGGCCCAAAGGGATTACTACCTGCGGGAGCAGCTCCGCGCGATCCAGAAGCAGCTGGGCGAGGAGAGTCCCGAGGAGGCCGAGATCAGGGATCTGCGAGAGAAGGTTGAGAACTCCGGCATGCCGGAGGAGGCCCGCAAGGAGGCGGAGCGGGAGCTCTCCCGGCTGGAGAAGATACCCTCCGCGTCGCCGGAGCACGGGGTGATCCGCAACTACCTGGACTGGCTGACCGCCCTCCCCTGGAACGTCAGCACCGGCAAGACCATCGACGTTGCCGAGGCACGCAAGATCCTGGACGAGGATCACTATGATCTGGAGAAGGTGAAGGACCGGATACTGGAGTACCTCTCGGTGAAGAAGCTGAAGGAGGAGCGGCAGGAAGGCGAGGCCGACCCGTCCCTCATGAAGGAGCCAATCCTCTGCTTCGTTGGACCTCCTGGCGTTGGCAAGACCTCCCTGGGGCAATCCATCGCGAGGGCCATGGGGCGGAAGTTCATCCGCCAGTCGCTGGGCGGTGTGAGGGACGAGGCCGAGGTGCGCGGGCACCGCCGCACCTACATCGGTGCCATGCCGGGCCGGATCCTGCAGGCGATCCGACGGGCGGAGTCCAACGATCCCGTCTTCATGATGGATGAGGTGGACAAGATCGGTGCTGATTGGCGAGGCGATCCCTCGTCGGCGCTTCTGGAGGTTCTCGATCCCGAGCAGAACAAGGACTTCAGGGATCACTACATCGACGTGCCCTTCGACCTCTCCAAGGTGATGTTCATCACCACGGCCAACACCCTGGAGACGATCCCTCCCCCTCTGCGAGACCGAATGGAGATCCTCCAGCTGGCGGGGTATACCGAGGAGGAGAAGGTCCAGATTGCCAAGCGTTACATCGTTCCGAAGCAGATGAAAGCGCACGGTCTTAAGCCCGAGGAGGTGGTGATCGAGGACGACGGCCTGCGAACCGTTATCGAGGATTACACCCGGGAGGCCGGGGTTAGAAACCTTGAGCGCGAGGTGGCCACCGTCTACCGGAAGGCGGCCCGGGAGATCGCCGAAGGGGTCGCAACCAGCGTTCAGGTTACCCCGGAGAAGGTGCGAGGCTATCTGGGCCGGCAGAGACACTTCGCCGAGGTGGCGGAGAGGGTGGACAGGCCTGGGGTTGTGACAGGGCTCGTCTGGACGCCGGTGGGCGGCGAGATCGTGTTTGTCGAGGCGGCCTCGATGCCCGGCGCCAAGGTGCTGAAGCTAACCGGCCAGTTGGGGGACGTCATGCGGGAATCGGCGGAGGCGGCCTACAGCTGCATCCGCTCCAGACTCACCGAGCTGGGGGCCCCGCAGGACTACTTCGATAAGCACGACATCCACATCCACGTGCCGGCGGGCGCGGTGCCCAAGGACGGCCCCTCTGCCGGGGTCACGATGGCGACGGCCCTCGCCTCTATCGTGACAGGGCGACCGGTGCGCCACGACGTGGCCATGACCGGGGAGATAACCCTGTTGGGCAAAGTCTTGCCGATCGGTGGCCTGAAGGAGAAGGTGCTGGGGGCCCACCGGGCGGGGATCACCACCATCATCCTGCCAAAGCGCAACGAGGGGGATCTGGAAGATCTTCCGGCGGAGCTGCGGGAGCATATGGAGTTCGTGCCGGTTGAGACCATCGACCAGGTGCTGGCCAAGGCGTTGCTTCCAGCAAAGCCGAGCGAGGACTCGAAGGAGGAACCTGCCGCCGTGGGTGGCGTTCCCGCGTAGGTTTGTGTGCTCCCCCTTCCCCCATGGGGAAGGGGGTTGGGGGGTTAGGTTTCTTACACGAATCTAACACGCTTCCACGACCATTCTTACGCCCATCCGGGATCATATTCTCACACCCCATCTCCAAGTGAGATTGTGGATCTGATGCAATATCGTCTTGTAGGAGGATTGAATGCCAGCGAAGCAGCTTGCGTACGACGAAAAGGCCAGACAGTCGCTGAAGAGGGGCATGGACATTTTGGCCGAGGCCGTCAAGACGACCCTGGGGCCGAAGGGTCGCAATGTGGCGCTTGATAAGAAGTGGGGCGCCCCCACGGTCACCCATGATGGCGTGACGGTGGCTAAGGAGATCGAGCTGAAGGACCCATTCGAGAACATGGGTGCCCAGCTCTTGAAGGAAGCAGCTACCAAGACCAACGACGTGGCCGGCGACGGGACCACCACGGCGACGGTGCTGGCTCAGGCGATCATCAATGAGGGACTCAGGAACGTGGCTGCCGGTGCCAATCCGATGCTGCTGAAGCGGGGGATCGAGAAGGCCAGCGAGGCCGTGGTGGCCGAGATCAAGACCATGGCGATGCCGGTTAAGGGCAAGGAAGAGATCGCGGACATCGCCACCATCTCCGCTGCCGATCCCGAGATCGGTGACCTGATCGCGGAAGTGATGGACAAAGTCGGCAAGGACGGTGTCATCACGGTCGAAGAGGGGAGAGGCCTGCGTTTCGAGACCGAGTACACCGAGGGAATGCAGTTCGACCGAGGCTTCATCTCTCCCTATTTCGTCACCAACTCCGACCGGATGGAAGCGGTCCTGGAGGATCCATTCATCCTGATCACCGACAAGAAGATCTCTGCCATCGCCGACATCCTGCCAGTACTGGAGCGGATGCTGCAGATGGGCAAGAAGGAGCTTCTGATCATCGCCGAGGACATCGAGGGCGAGGCCTTGGCCACAATGGTGGTGAACAAGCTGCGGGGCACCCTGAACGTTCTGGCTGTGAAGGCGCCGGGCTTTGGAGATCGTCGCAAGGCTATGCTGGAAGACATTTCCATACTGACTGGCGGCAAGGTGATCTCCGAGGAGGTCGGCCGGAAGTTGGATGCTACCCAGATGGCCGACATGGGCGGGGCCAGGCGGGTGGTGGCCAACAAGGATGAGACCACAATCATCGAGGGCAAGGGTGACGCCGCGGCGATCCAGGCTCGGATAAAGCAGATCAAGGCTCAGATCGAGGAGACTACCTCCGACTACGACCGGGAGAAACTGCAGGAGCGGATGGCCAAGCTCTCGGGCGGCGTGGCCGTGATCAAGGTTGGGGCTGCTACCGAGGTGGAGCTGAAGGAGCGCAAGCACCGGGTTGAGGATGCCCTGTCGGCAACCCGAGCGGCTGTCGAAGAGGGCATAGTTCCGGGCGGCGGTGTGGCCCTGGTAAACGCCGTTGCCGGTCTGGACAAGCTGGAGCTGAAAGGTGACGTGGCGACCGGCGCTCAGATGCTGCACCGAGCGCTGGAGGAGCCGATGCGGCAGATCGCCAGGAACGCCGGTCTGGACGGCTCAGTGGTGCTGGAGGCCGTGCAAAGGCTTCAGCAGGAGAAGGGCGACAAGAACCTGGGCTACGACGTGATGTCCGGTCTCTACTGCAACATGGTGGAGTCTGGGATCATCGATCCGGCTAAGGTGACCCGCTCGGCCGTGGAGAACGCAGCCAGCATCGCGGCGATGGTGCTGACCACCGAGGCACTGATCACCGATGTCCCGGAGAAGGAGAAGGCCCCGGCAGCCCCTCCGATGCCGGAGTATTAGACCGATAGCTTCAATTGCTTAACTGGACTGTTTGTGCGGAGCAGCCAGTGCTCCGCCACAGAAGATCAGGGGGGTAGGGCGGGGCTTTATGCCCCGCCGCACGCCCACGGATGGCGCCGGGCGGCGGGGGACAAGCCCCCACCCTACGCTTCAAGACCATCGTGGTCGGGCGCTAGCTGCTGTGTTGTCTGAAGGAAAGCGGTAGCAACGCGCCGCGCCCCAAATGGCGTTACTCTGGAATCTTCAGTTTCTGGCCGATCTGGAGACTGTTGGAACTGGGAAGGACGTCGCGATTTGCCTCGAAGATCTTGTTCCACTTGGAGGCGTCCCCGTAGTACTTCTGAGCAAGGCTGGTCAAGGTGTCGCCCGAGGCTACCACGTGGATACGCTCCGGCCGTGGGGAAGGACTGGGCACCGACGTGGGTTGGGCGATGGCTGCGGCGGTGGCCGTCGGTCGAGTGGCGGCCGGATTGGCCTTGGATCCATCGGAGCTTTCGACTGACCGGAAGGCAAGGGCCAGTACGATAGCGACGACAGCCAAGGCTCCAATCGATACCTGAGGCGGTATGTGCCTGATCCGAGCACGCCAACCCGAGTCTCGGATGCGCCGGCGTTCGAGGTCGCGGATACTCATCTGCACCTCCATGCAATGAGGAGCGGCGCTACCGGGCCATTATACATATTGATCTCGGTTGTGCAAGGGTTAACCGTTTACGTGGGCGCAGGCAGCTATCTACAGGGCGATCGAGATCCGTTTTCGGCGGTGGAAGCGGGCAATCTCCCGGTATCCGGCGGCGCGCAGCGCATTCAGCGCCCTGTCGAAGTAGATGCCTACCTCCGAGGGGCTGTGAGAATCCGAGCCCAGGGTGACCGGCACTCCGAGCCGTCCGACTTCAGCCAGCAGCGCCGGGCTCGGATACAGCTCCCCCACCGGCTTCCGAAGCCCGGCCGTGCTCACCTCGATCGCCACATCGGCGTCCCTCAGCGCCCCTGCCACCCGGGTGTAGAGTGGGGCGAGGTCGCCCTTGGGGCGGTGACCGAACTTCTTGATCACATCCAGATGCCCCATGACGTCGAAGAGGCCGGTGGCCGCGGCCTCCCGGACAAGGTCGAAGTATCTAAGGTACAGCTCGTCGATGTCCCAACGCAGGTAGCGATCCACGTAACGGGGATCGTCGAATCCCCAGTCGTCCAGGAAATGGATGGAGCCGTAGACGTAGTCCCAGGGGTACGGCTCCAGGATGCGCCGCAGCTCTTCGTCGTGGCCCGGGTAGTAGTCGGCCTCAATCCCCAGCCGGATAGGGATCTGGGGGTAGCGGTCGCGCAGCCGGAGCACGCTCTCCACGTACTGGGGCAGTTCCTCCTCAGGCATGGCTAGGCTGGGGTCCCTGCGCTCCGGCGGGAGGAAGTACTGATAAAGATGATCGGAGAAGCCGATCTCCGCCAGCCCCACGGCCAGGGCTCGTTCCACGTACTCCTCGATCGTTCCCGCTGCGTGGCCGCACCGTGAGGTGTGGATGTGGTAGTCAACCAGCGCTGTTCTCATTCTGAAATCCCTGCTCCATCAAACGCTCTGCCCCAGCCTCTCTCATCTCCCCATGTCGACTCCGTTCGCCAGGAGCGGCGGCAGTTCATTCAGGCTCCTGATCCTCACGGGGTGGCGGCCTTCTTGCAGATCGTATCGGTCCAGCAGAAGCGCCTTCAGGCCGACGGATTGTGCCCCCTGCACGTCGGCCAGAAACTGGTCGCCCACGTGCACACCCTGCTCCGGGGTGATGCCCATCTCGCTCATCGCTGCCTGAAAGATCCGAGGGTCCGGCTTCTCGACCCCTACCAGACAGGAAGCCGTCATCGTGTCGAACCACTTCCGGAGCCCCACCCTTTCCAGATCCTGTGTGGGGTCGTCGGCCACGTTGGTGATGAGCCCCAGCCGGTACCCGGCCTGTTTCAGTTTGGCGAGGGTCTGTTCCGCGTCGAGGAAGGGCCGCAGTTCCCGATCCATCTCCCAGTATCGGTTCCTGATCTGCTTGGCCAGATGGGTTGCGTGATCCAGGCCGACCTCCTCCATCATCACCTGCTGGTACCGAAGGTATACCTGCTCCCGACCATCACGATCCAGCAGATGGATGGGAGTCTCCATGGCTGCCAGGGTGTAGTAGTGGTCGGCAGCCAGGTAGCCCCTGCGCAGCTCCGCCGGGTCTACGTCGAAGCCGAACTGCTTCAATGCCATCGCCTGTCGGTACTCTCGCTCGGGGTGGAAGTAAACGAGGGTCTGGTAGAGATCGAAGAAGATGGTCGTGGTGATCACATGCTCTGCCTCTCGATGTTTGAGAGCATGATACCACAGGGGGCTGAGAACCCAAGATTCGTTTTGACGCCTCGGGGGACTAGATGTAAAATCCCGCTAGCTCTGAGCAGGGGGCATTGGGTTGAAAGCTGTCTTCGCGTTCGTATTGGCCATTGCACTGGTTGCCGGGGGACTTTGGCTTTCCGTCGGTCTGGGATTTCCCCAGATCTGGCTTTTTGGTGCGGGTCTGGTAGCGCTGGTGGGTGTCTCCTCGGAGGCCTGGCTGGAGCTTCCACCCTCGGAACCCAAGAACCGTTACCAGCCTTTCACCCTCTGGGTAGCCCCGGGATTGTTGGTGATAGCGGGGCTATGGATGACCCAGGTGATTCCGCCCGATTCCCAGATGGTGGTGATGGCGGGGGCTGCCCTCCTGATGACTGGCCTGCTGCTGGCGCTTCGGGCCAGCTTGCAGGCGGATGGGCCCAACTATCGGGCCGGTCGCTTCGTCGCGAATCTAATCCTGTATCTGGTCATATTCCTGCTGTTTGCCCTCATATACCATACAAAGGAGCGGAGCGCGATGACGGCCACGGCCACCGGCGTCGTCGCGCTGCTGGCGGCCATGGAGACCTTCCGCACGAGCAAGGGCAGACGATCGTTCGCGTGGCGGACGGCTGCCCTCGCGGGCCTGGTTGTGGCGGAGACCACGTGGGCTCTTAACTATTGGCCGGTGAGCGGGTTGGTTGGCGGGGCGCTACTGCTGCTCACCTTCTACGTATTCACCGGGTTGCTGGTGGCGGTCCGGGAGGGGGCACTGGAGAGGCGCATGTTGCTAGAATATGGGATGGTGGGAGTTGCCGGCTTTGTGGCCATCGCCTGGGCGGCCTTGTAGGGAAGTTTGGCAAGGGACGGGTCCGGGAGATTCGTCCCCTATTTGTGTCCTGAAATGATGGGAGGGCTCCTGGCAATGAGCGGGCCGGAGATGGAAGAGCCGAGCGAGGAAGAGTACCAGCTGATGATGGAACTGGAACAGTTGGAAAGCCTCAAGGAGGAGATGGATGAGTTGGGGGTTTCCAGCCTCGCCGAGGTGGAGGCGAGGATGCGGGAGCTTAACCTGCGGCTGGACGAGATTCAGCTTCGGGACGGCGGCAGTTGAGGCTGGCGCGAAGCTTGCCAAAGATGGCAAAATTCCCGTTGAATCGGTGTCATGCTTACGGTAAAATGCCCCAGCCCTGAAGTAGACGGGCAGTAATAAGGAGGACCGGACCAAACATGGCAACCTTCCCTGAGGAGCGGCTCAGAGCAAAGCGGCAGTTGACCGAGCGGGCGATATCGCTTGCCATGGCCAGCCGTTGGGAGGAAGCCGCGGCGGTAAACCGCGAGCTGCTGGTCCAGTTTCCGGAGGATGTCGATGCGCACAATAGGCTGGGCAAGGCGCTCACCGAGCTAGGGCGAGTCGAGGAAGCTAGGACCGCATACAGCCGCGCCGCCGCGCTGGATCCTACCAACGTCATCGCCATGAAGAACCTTCAGAGACTATCCAAGCTGGCAGCCGAGGCCCCTGCGCCCCCGGCCCCCACACGGGTGGACCCCAGTCTGTTCATCGAGGAAAGCGGGAAGACCACCATCACGACCCTGATGAATACGGCCAGCTCCGACGTCTTGGCGAAGATGACCGCGGGCGATCTGTTGGATCTGCAGGCCGGTGCCTACAAGATTCAGGTGGTGACCCCCGATGGGGAGATGGTGGGGCAGATCGAGCCGAAGCTGGCCAAGAGGCTGATGGCCTTCCTGGAGGGTGGCAACCGCTACCAGACGGCGGTCACCAGCGTGGATGACCAGACAGTGAAGGTGATCATCCGCGAGGTGTACCGAAGCCCCCAGATGGCCGGGAAGGTTTCCTTTCCGTCGAAGGCCCCGGCGGAGGTTTTCAGGGGGTACATCAAGGATAGTGTCCTCAAGTATGACCTGGACGACGAAGAGGACCTTCTCGATGAGTCGGAGGAGGGATTCGAGGCCGCGGGCGAGTCCGAGATGGGTGCCGAAGAGCCGGACGTCATCGAGGACCCCGAGTTGCCCGAAGACTAGCTCCAGTTCCAAGAGATCACAGTAGCCAGGCCGCGGCCCAGGCGCGGCGATGCCTGGCGAAATCCAACCCGATGGCCTCGGCCAGCTTGCCGACAGTGAGGCGGCGGCCGAGGACGGCTTGGAGCCTGAGGAGCCTCTTGG
>DAHXJB010000206.1:0-5613 GCA_027372455.1 Chloroflexota bacterium
TGGGGAAGCGAGCTAAAGCATGCCGGCTACGACGGGATAATCGTGGAGGGGCAGGCGGAGAGGCCCGTTTACCTCGCAGTTCGGGATGGCAGGGCGGAGATCCGCGACGCGACCCATCTTTGGGGCTTGGAAACCAAGGACACCGAGGAAGCCATCCGGCGGGAGTTGGGTGAGCCATTGGCACGAGTTGCCCAGATCGGCCCCGGTGGAGAGAAGCTGGTCCGCTTCGCCGCCATCATCAACGATCTCCGGGATGCTGTTGGGCGGACGGGCATGGGCGCCGTCATGGGCAGTAAGAAGCTGAAAGCGATTGCCGTGCGCGGCGACGGGAACGTGCAGGTTGCGGATCCCGGCCGGCTGCGATCTATGGCCAAACAGATGGCGAGCCAGGCAAGGGTCAAGGCCCGCGCCCTACACGAGTTCGGCACAGGCGCAGATATGGATGCCTTCAACCTGTCCGGCAACCTTCCGGCGCGCAACTTCCGGGACGGGTTCTTCCCGGAGGCGGAGGACATCTCGGCCATCAGGATTCGCGATAGCATGCGCATCGGGATGGAATCCTGTTACGCCTGCGCGGTGCGATGCAAGAAAATGGTCAAGTTGGAGTCCCCCTATCGGGTTGACCCGGCGTACGGCGGTCCGGAGTACGAAACCCTGGCATCCTTCGGCTCCGACTGCGGCGTCTCGGATCTCTCGGCCCTGGCGAGGGCCCACCACATCTGCCAGGCGAACTCCCTGGATACCATCTCGGCCGGTGCCGTCGTTGCCTTCGCCATGGAGTGTTACGAGCGGGGGCTCATCAGCAAGCAGGACGCTGGAGGGCTGGAGCTTAACTGGGGCGATCCGGATGCCATGCTGGGCTGCCTCGAGTTGATCGTGCAGAGGCGCGATGTAGGGGATCTGTTAGCAGAGGGCTCGAGGCGGGCGGCCGCTCACATTGGCCGAGGCGCCGAGCAGTTGGCCATGCAGGTCAAGGGCGTCGAGCTTGGGATGCACGAGCCGCGGCTCAAGCATGGACTGGGGCTCGGCTACGCTGTGGCCGCCCATGGTGGCGATCATGCCCTCGGGCTCCACGATACCACATACGAGCAAGATGGGCCGGCTCTCGCCGCGGTCAAAGGGCTGGGTATCCTGGATCCTCTGCCCGCCGACGACCTCGGCCCACAGAAGGTCCGCATGTTCGTCTATCTCCACCAGTGGCGCAACGTGCAGGATTCCCTGACGCTGTGCATTTTCGTTCCATGGAGCCCAACGGAGGTGGTGGATTTGGTGAACGCCATTACCGGCTGGAACACGACCGGCTTCGAGCTGATGAAGGCGGGGGAGCGGGCCATCACTCTGGCTCGTTGCTTCAACGTCCGCGAGGGGCTGACGCCCGAGGAGGATCGCCTGCCGAGCCGGTTCTTCGAGCCAACCCGGATGGGCCCGCTGGCCAACAAGGCGATGGATAGAGCCCAGTTCGAGCGTGCCAAGGCCATGTACTACGAGATGATGGGGTGGGACCGAGCCACGGGAGTTCCCACGGCCACCCGACTGGCCGAGCTGAATATCGAGTGGGCAGGGGAAGCTATGGGCAAAGCCTCCAGCACGCCGTGACCTCCATTTGACTTGCATACCGATCGATACAGGTGTGACGAAGGCAATACCGGCGATCCGGGGAAATCCCCGGGAGATGAGGAAAGGAGAGACTCGGATGGTCGGCAAGTCCAAGACCCGTCGGATGAGCCGCAGGGAGCTGTTGAAAAGTGGAGTAGCCCTGACAACCCTCGGACTGTTCCCTCAATTGCTCGGGGCATGTGCTCCATCGCCTACGCCGAGCCCGACTACACCCGCAAACGGTGCCCAGGCCGGGAGCGCACCAGCCGCTACCCAGGGAGCACCCAAGCCTGGTGGAACCCTGGTTTATGCCCAGAGTCTGCCCGTCAACCAGGCCGACTCGACCCGTCTCATGCTGGTGTACCCGGCGGCGCAGGATGTTTCCAACACCGTTTGCGACAAGCTGGTGAATTTCGACAAGACGATGAAGATCGTGCCCGAGCTGGCTGAGTCCTGGGATGTCTCGCCCGACGGGCTGGTGTGGACCTTCAAGCTGCGCAAGGGTGTCAAGTTCCAGGATGGCACCCCTCTCAATGCCCAGGTGATCCAGTCCCATGTCAAGCGGGTGACGGACCCGAAGAACCCCTCTCCCAACAGGCTGCTGTGGACTCAGTACACTGACGTCAAGGTTGTGGACGACTACACGGTTCAGCTCGTCACCGCGAAGCCGTTTGCCCCCACCCTTCACTACCTGGCGCAGGAATCGGGCGGGATCGCCAGCCCTACAGCCATCGCCAAGTACGGTGATGAGTACCAGCATCATCCCGTGGGTGCCGGCCCGTACCAAGTGGAGAGCTTCGAGCCGGGTTCCAAGGTGGTTCTGAAGCGCTTCGATGACTACTGGGGTCCGAAGCCGATGCTCGACAGGATCGAGTTCCCGAACGTGCCTGAGGCCCAGACCCGTCTTTCCATGCTGGAGCCGGGGCAAGCCGATCTTATCAACGATGTGGCGCCCACCGACGCCGCCCGGATCAGTTCCAGCCCTAACCTGACGCTGCTGCGGACGCCCGGGCTGCGACCCTTCTGGGTCGAGTTCAACCTGGATGTGGGCCTCTTCAAGGACGTGAAGGTGCGCCAGGCGCTCAATCATGCCGTGGACAAAGAGGCCATAGTCAAGGACCTCTTCGTGGGGTATGCCACCGTCATCGCCTCGCCGGCTGCGCCGTCCATCGCCGGCTACACCAAGGTGGGTAGCTACCCGTACGATCCGACCAAGGCAAAGCAGATGATGGCGGAGGCCGGATGGACGCCGGGTCCTGGGGGCGTCCTCCAAAAGGATGGGAAGCCATTCAAGTTCTCCATCACGACCGCCGACGGCGCTTTCGTGAACGACGTGATGGTGACCGAGGCGGTTCAGGCTAACCTGAAGGCAATAGGGTGCGACGTCGCCATTCAGAAAGTCGAGGCCTCCGCCTACTGGGGATACCTGAGGGTGCCCCGTGCCCAGGCAAAGTATCAGGCCTGCTTCTTCGGGTTCAACCCCTCCAACGGGGATCTGGGGTATCACCTGAACTCGCTCTTCAGATCCAATACCGACCCTGAAAAGGGTCCGAGCGTCTGGAACCTGATGTGGTACAAGAACCAGAAGGTCGATGACCTTCTGAACCGCGCCGACACCCTGGTAGACGAGACGAAGCGCTGGGAGGCTCTGGGACAGGCCCAGAAGATCATCTGGGATGATGCCCCGATGATCTGGCTGTACGCTCCCGACCTGCTTGGTGGGGCGAACAAGAAGGTCCAAGGCGTCTTCATCTGGCCCACGGTCTTCTATTCCTTGAAAAGGGCTTCCAAGGCTTAGGGTAACACTATGTAGGAGGATGGCCTTTTTCGGTTCGGGAGACCCCGCTCCTGGATGCCGACTAGACGGTTCCGTGTCGGGTAGGAAGCCATGACGAACTACGTGATTCGGCGTCTCGTGTTGTTCGTACCGATGCTCTGGGTGACGGTAACCCTGGTGTTTGTGATCTTCCGGCTGGTGCCGGGAGACCCAGCGGTGCTGATAGCGGGACCGATGGGTACCCAGGAAACTATCCAGTTGATCCGGAAGCAGATGGGGCTGGACCAGCCTCTGTACATGCAGTACATCAACTATCTGTGGGGGTTGGTCCACGGGGACTTCGGGATATCCACCGTGTTCGGCGGCCGCGTTCTGCCCGAGCTGATGGCCCGCTACCCGCGGACTCTCCAACTGGCGGGGAGTGCCATCACCCTTGCCCTCCTGACTGGCATCGTGGCGGGTGTGGTATCGGCCGTCCGGCAGTACTCGTGGCTGGACTACTTCAGCACCCTCGGGGCAATCGCGGGCGTCTCGCTGCCAAACTTCTGGCTGGGGCTGATGCTGGTTATGCTGTTCGCCGTGCGGCTTCGCATCTTTCCGGTGGTGGGGTCTGGAGGGCTGGACTCCCTGGTGCTGCCATCTATCACCCTCTCCACCTATCCCGCGGCCATAATCGCCCGAATGACTCGCTCCAGCATGCTGGAGGTGCTGCGACAGGACTACGTGCGTACGGCTCGGGCGAAGGGGTTGGCCGAGCGGGTCGTCGTCGTGCGCCATGCCCTTCGTAGTGCGCTCATTCCGACCGTAACGGTGGCCGGAATCCAGTTCGGGTATCTCCTGGGGGGATCGATTGTCGTGGAGTCCGTCTTTGCGTGGCCAGGTATCGGCCTCCTGATGATCGACTCCATCCGAATGCGCGACTACACCGTGGTGCAAGGGATAGCTATCGTCTTCGGATTCACATTCCTGCTGATCAACCTGATTGTGGACCTGTTGTACGCCTACCTAGATCCGCAAGTGCACTATGGCTAGACCGATTGCCGTGAGTACGGTACCTTCTGGCATCAAGCTGCTCAGCCGCGAGCGTTGCAGGGCGCTGCGCGCCTTTGTCAGCAATCGCATGGCGATTCTCGGCACCGTGATCCTGCTGCTCGTGGCCGTGCTGGCGCTCGCCGGGCCGATCATATCTCCATACGATCCGGATAAGCCGAGCCTGTCGGAGCGACTTCAACCCCCGTCTGCGGCTCACCTCCTCGGCACGGACGAAATGGGGCGGGACCTGGCGACCCGCATCGCCTACGGGGCCAGGATCTCGGTGGCGCTGGGCTTCTTCGCCGTGGCCTTGGCGGCCCTGCTGGGCGTGCCTCTGGGGCTGATGGCTGGTTACTTTGGGGGGCGATGGGACACCGTCATCCAAAGGGCGGTGGATGTGTTACTCACCCTGCCCAGTATCGTCCTGTCCATAGCGTTGGTCAGCGTGATGGGCGCGGGGGTGGTGAGCGTCATTCTCGCCGTCGCGATCACCTCCACACCGGTCTATGCGCGGCTGGCCCGGGCGGTGGCGTTGACCCTGCGGGGACGCGACTACGTGATGGCGGCTCGATCTCTCGGTTCCTCGGATCTGCGGATACTGTTGAGGCACATTCTTCCCAACGCGCTGGCCCCCATCATCGTCCAGGCTTCCCTGGGGGTAGGCACAGCCATCCTGGTCGCCTCCTCGTTGGGCTTCCTGGGCCTGGGGGTGCAACCCCCCATGGCCGAGTGGGGAGTCATGTTGAGTCGGGGCCGGACCTTTATCACGACAGCCCCATTCGTGATCACCTTTCCTGGCGTGGCTATCGCGCTGACGGTGCTGGCCTTCAATCTTCTGGGGGATGGTCTCCGCGATGCGCTGGATCCGCGGATGCAGCAGTTGGCCAAGTAACAAGGATGACAATGATGTCCCGAAGTGAAACAGGAGGCATGAGGTGAACTCTGAGGCAATGGCGCATCCACCCCTGACGCACGAGCAGATTAGAGCGTTGATAGATCGCGTGCCCCGCGTTCTGCTGACTCCGCTGCCGACGCCGCTGCAGGAGTGCCCGCGGCTGGCGGCCGCGCTGGGAGGCCCGCGCATATTCATGAAGCGGGACGATCTGACCGGGCTGGCCTTTGGCGGCAACAAGACGCGAAACCTGGAGTTTCGCATGGCCGAGGCGCGCGACTTGGGAGTCGACGTCTTCATCGCCGGACTGGAGGCC
>DAHXJB010000214.1:0-7796 GCA_027372455.1 Chloroflexota bacterium
GTGGACGCGCCACGGCCAAACCAGAGCAAGAAGAATGGGATGGCCGCGAGGGGCGGAACCGTGCGAATGACTTCGATTGGCGGCTCCAGGAAGTAGCCCGCCCCTCGACCCCAACCCATGATCAGCCCAACGAAGATACCCAGCCCTATCCCCACCACACTCCCAAGGAGCGCAGACTGGAGGGTGTACCAGAGATGCGGCCATAACCCGTCCCGCCCTGCCCCGACCGACGCGATCTCGGGCGAGTGTGTTATGATCGTGAAAAAGGTGCTGAATACGGCGAGCGGAGGAGGCATGCGAACCGGTCCGAGCTGTTCCGAAGCCAACTGCCACACCGCGACCAGCGCCAACAGACCCAGCACCCCGTACGGCCTAACGAGCCTTTGCATCCGCTTCCCCACCCCGCTTCACACCACTTCCTGCTCTTGCATCGGTTGCCCCACCCTGTTGCGCGGACGGCCCATAGGCGATTCTGCTAGGCCGTCTTGCTGTACTCCGCCCACTCCTTCGCCGCCGTGGCGAATCGCAGCGCATCGAGGAACTGGTAGTTGGAATACAGACTCCCCGCTTTCTTCAAGAATTCCTCGGCCTTTGAGGCATCCCTTCCCGCATTCTTTGCCTCGTCGATCGCTGTCTTGGCCTGAGGCAGCGCCTGGTCCGTCTTTGCCTTGAGATCGAGCAGCTCCTTGTACACTTCAGGCTCGATGGTAGCCGAGTCCGCGGTGATCTCCCCTGGCTTGAAAACGCCCTGATCTACCAACAACTTGATGCGTGCCTCCAGCGGCCACTTGTAGTAGAGGGGCGACTTCGGATCCTGGAGGATGGGTTGCTGGTCCTCGAAGGTCAGGAATGGATCGAGCACCTCGTATATGAATTTCCCGTCCTCCGGGGTGATGCTGGTGCCTGCCACCTTGTTAGTGAAGGGCACATGGATATTCAGTGCCTCTTTCTGCTGCTCCTTGATGAACTTGGAGATGCGGAACATCACGCTGGCCATCCGCAATACGGTATCGTGCCGCTTCTGCCAGAAATCTGTCGTGGTGACCCAGCCGGTGTACCAGGCCAGCGCGAGCTCCGGTGACTCGGTGGATGGTTTCGCGTGCTTCACCAGGTCGATAACCTCGAGAATGGGCTTGAACCCCGCCCCCTGAAGCTTCATCCGCGAGGGCGCGCCCCCGAGCTGGAAGTCCGCCTGTTTTCGGAGCATCAGCGCCACGGTCTCCGGCTCGGCCACTGGGATCAAGTCGACATCCTTTGAAGTCAGGCCGCCCAGCTTCAGGATCACGTTCACAGCTAGGATGCTGCCCGGCAGGTTGGCGTGGGTCCACCTCTTGCCTTTCAATTGGGCCAGCGTCTTCTTCACCGCATCCTCGGGGCTCAGCCCCTCGTTGCGGAAGTCCCGATAGCTCTTCCAGCCGCCGTCGGGTTGCGCCATGATGGCCCAGCCCTGGAACCTGTCCGAGATGACGAACTCTCGCAGGCTGGGGAACTGCTTGAGACTCGACAGCAACATGGCCATGCCCTGCACGCCCACGTCTATCGTACCGGCGACAAGAAGAGCAGGCATCTCGGCAGCCGTAGTTATGACTCGCCCGGCAGGCGCGGGGTCCAGCTCGATGCCGACTTCCGAGAAGAAACCCTTTTCGACCCCAATGATCGCCTGAGTGCCATCCAGGTACGCAGTGTTTCCGAAACGGACGACCTGCTTTGGGATTTGCGGAACGGATGGTTCGGCCAGCCGCGCCGCCGCCGCGGTGGGCACCTCGGTGGCCTTCGGGGCTTCCGTGGCCTTGGGCGGGGCTCCGCCCGCTCCGCATGCGGCTAGGACCGAGGCGAAGGACATCGTCCCTGCCGACGCGAGCCCGAGTTTCAGCAGCCGCCGCCTGCTGAGTGGCGTCTTGGTTGGATCCAGACCCGACATGACGTTCCTCCTTCTTCCTCCCCGGTGAATGGGTGCAACTTCTGCCCTACTATCTCAACCATCCGGCATCGGCTACCTCCACAGCCGGAACAGTGAACGCTGATGCGCTTACATTGAAGATGGACCGACAACCGACCCTTCGCCTGCCTCCGCAATCCCAAGTGGACCGACACCCGCCGATTGACCCTGCCCCTACGGCACCCACCGGGTTGCATGCCGGGCTGATCGCAAGAACAGGGAATTGAGGACGGCGGAGTAGAGCATGAACAGCAGCACGATGACGATCATGCGCCCTGTCAACAGGAACATTTCCGATAGGATCATCAGACGGCCGAGCCCGGCCTCCACCGAGAGATACTCGGCGGCCAGAACAACCGCCCAAGAGGACCCGAGTATCACCCGGATGGCACCGATAAGGCCGGGCATTATCCCGGGCAACACGACCGTGCGGAAGAGCTGCCACTGTGAGGCACCCAGGCTCAGCGCGTATTGCCGAACGATCGGCGGCACACTTCTTATTGCCTCCACGGTGTTGATCACCATCAACTCAAAGGCCACGAATGCGACGAAGACGAAAGGGCCGAGCGGCGCCCCCCCGAACCAGACCATGAAGAGGGGTATGAGAGCGAGCGCGGGCACAGCGCGAACCAACTGGAGGGGGAGATCGAGTGTTTCGCCCAATCGCCTGCTCCAGCCCATTGCCAGGCCAACCAGTACCCCCAGAATGACCCCTGCGGCGGTGCCACCTAACACTCTGATCAGCGTGACAAAGGAGTTGTTGGCCAGCACCCCTAGAGCTCGAGGCAGGGAGGATGTTCCACCGTATCCGCCCATCGCGCCGCCGCCGAAGGTGGCAAAACCCGGCAGCGCGACGCCGAAGACCGACTCAATAGTTGGCAGGATAACGTCGGAGTAGCTTACTCGCCCCTGCAACAGGTGGGCCACGCCTTCCCAGATGATCAGCAGGCAGGCGATGCCGGCTATTTGGAGGGGATGTACTCCCAACTTGTGGGACAGCTTTCTCATGGCATCACCACTCATGCGGGGATGGCTGCTTTGCTCTCGGAAGCGCCGACCTCGGAAACGTCGAGGAACCGCCACAGATCAGCCTTGATAGCCTGGAAGTCGGGAGAAAGACGGATGGCATCTTCGCGCGGGCGGGAGAATGGCATCTGGAAGACGGACCGAATCATCCCGTCCCCCAAGGCGAAGACGCGATCTGAAAGAAAGATCGCCTCTTCCAGGTCATGGGTAATAAAGACCGTGGTCTTGCGATCCCGTTCCCAGATTCGAAGAAGCTCCTTCTGCAAGGTGCACTTCGTGGGATAGTCGAGAGAGCCGAACGGCTCGTCCATGAGCAGCACCTCGGGATCGTTGGCAAAGACCGCGGCGATCTGGACCCGCTTCTTCATTCCACCCGAGAGCTCCTTCGGGTAGAAGTCGGCGTACTTCTCCAGATTGACCACCTTCAAGTACTCTCGGGCGATCGACCGGCGTTCCGCCTTGCCCACTCCACGCAGTTCCAGCCCGTACTCGACGTTTCCCAATACCGTTCGCCATGGAAGGATCGCGTCCTGCTGGAATATGACCCCACGCTCACGCCCCGGTTTTCGGACCTCCCGGCCGTCCATGAGGACGCGGCCGCTGGTAACCGGGAGGAGTCCGGCAGCCAGAGAAAGGAGAGTCGTCTTGCCACAGCCCGATGGGCCGACGATGGAGATGAACTCGTTCCCATACACCGCCATCTCGAGCTCACGGAAAACCGGCACCTCTCGTCCGGCCTGCGTGGTGAAGATCTTGGCCACCTTTTCGAACTGGAGCTTGACCGTCTTTTCGTCCATTTCTTGCCCTTCATGGGTATGGATGCATGGTCGGGTTAAGCAAGCGGCGATTCTCACATCGATGTCAGATCTGTGACTGCGGCGAGTCGACGCTGGCGCCTGGTTCCGCCCCCGACTCTCGTGTCAGCCTCACACGGTACGTGTACCTATCCGCGCGGAAGGAGGTTATCGACAACACCACTGGATGGTTATCGACGCTGTAGCACACCCGCTCCATCACCAGCATCGGCGTTCCCCTCTTGATGCCCAGGTGGCGGGTCGCAGTTTCGCCGGCTGGGGCAGCCTGGATCACCTGATCGGCCCATTTCAGCACAACCCCCAGCTTCCGTTCGAGGATGTCGTAAAGGGCTGTCTCCAGGTTCTCTTTCACCAGGTTCTCTTTCAGCAGCTTCTCCCCAAGCTGTTCCGGAAGGTAGTCGACGCCTAGACACAGCGGCTCACCACCTGTGGACCACACCCTGGCCACGCGCAGTACCCTTTCGCGGGCTGGTAAGAGCAGCTTCGCTGCGACGGCCGCATCAGGTTTCACCATCTCTGCCGAGATCAGCCTGGCCTCCGGCTTCAGCCCCCTAGCCACCATTTCCTCGAACAGGCCCGTCAGTCTGGACAGCTCTTGCTCCATCTGCTTGCCGCGAACAAACGTCCCCAGGCCATGCCTTCGGTGAAGTACGCCAGCGACAATCAGGCTGCTGACAGCCTCGCGGACCGTGGCGCGGCTGACGTTATGCTGTTCCATTAACTCCCGCTCGGACGGGAGAGCATCGCCAGGCCTCAATGAACCGCTCTCGACCCCGTCTAGCAGCACATTGCGGAGCTGGAAGTAGAGGGGCACCCGGTTGGTACGATCAAGCATTCAGTTGCACCTCCAATCGCAGATGACTCACACTCATCCGGACCACCTGACGTCCGATCCACCCAGCCGCGAGTCTAGCCCGTCCACCGAATGCTGTCAAGTGTTTTCTCTGAGATTTGTCGCTGCTCAGGGAAATCGCTGAGTAGTAACAGTGTTTTCTCATCCAGTCCTCGCAGCAGAGAGCCTTTTGACATCCGCGGGCCGGCCGGTTAACTTTACTGTATGGAGACCCTTCAGCTACCGACCACCCTGCAGATCGGCGATCTGAAACTGGCCACCCCCATCCTGCTGGCCCCCATGGCGGGCTTCACGGATCTGCCCTTCCGGATGAGCGTCCGTCCCCTGGGTGGTGTGGGGCTGGCCTGCGCGGAGATGGTCAACTCCCCGAGTGTCCTTTTGGGCGGCGGCAAGCGACGCGGCGAGATCCTTGCCACCGTTCCGGAGGACAGCCCCCTGGGTTACCAGATCTACGGGACCGATCCTCAACTGATGACGGCGGCTGCCCGATGGCTTGAGGCAAACGGCGCCGGCTTGATCGACATCAACATGGGTTGCCCCAGGCGAGAGATCACCTCCTCGGGCGCCGGATCAGCCATCCTCAAGACCCCAGAACTCGCCGTCAGGGTCGCGGAACGGGTTGTCGCCTCCGTCTCAATCCCCGTTACCGTGAAGATGCGGCTTGGCTGGGAAGAAGGAACGTTGGTAGCACCCGACCTGGCACGGGAGCTGGAGAAGGCCGGCGTGGCCGCCATCACCGTGCACGGTCGGACCCGGGCGCAGGGTTTCGGCGGGGTCGTGGATCTGTCGGGCATCCGGCGTGTGGTGGAGGCGGTGGAGCGGATCCCGGTGATCGGCAACGGTGACGTGACCTCGCCCGAGGCGGCGCTGCGGATGCTGCGGGAGACGGGCTGCCGGGGGATCATGGTAGCTCGAGGCGCGCTCCGAGACCCCTGGCTCGTCCGGGACATCTGGCAAGCCCTGCGGGGGCTCCCTCCGCTTCCTGTACCCTCTCGTGCCGATCGGATCCTGCTGTTGCTTGACCAGTTCGAGCGCTCCATCCTCCACTACGACGAGAAGCATGCGGTGGCCATCTTCCGGAGGTGGATCCCCGAGCTATCCAAGAAGCTCGAGCTGGGCAAAGAGACGATGCTTCGACTGCTGCGCATCGCCGAGATCGAGGAGATGCGCCGGACGCTGGCTGAGCTGGCCGGGATGGGCTGACCGATGGCCGGCTGCCGCGGCCCGGTCGATGTGGTCCCAGGACCGTTGTCGCCCCGCCTCGGGACGATGGTCCCTTGGTTCCTTCACTGCTGCGTCGTAAGGTAAGGCGTGTCACATCGTCTCGGGAGAGCCATTCTCTTCGGTGGGGTTGGTGATTATGTCTGGGGTCGACCCCTCTCGCCTCGTCGACGATCTCCGATCGTCCCTGGCGGCTTTTCGGCAGACACTCGGCTCGGGTGGGCAATCCGAGGACGCTCTCGGGCTATCCTGGGAGGAGCTGCTGTCCAGGGAGCTCTCCACTCTGGAGGGTGAAGACGCCGGCCCGCCGGCCTCCTGGCCGTCTCCGAACCCTGCCGGTTCCGTACCTCGGCTGGTTCAGTCTCAGCTGCCGCCGTTCCCATCTCTTCCGTGGGCCGATGCCCTGTCGGCGCTGAAGGCGTGGGGCGAAGAACGAGCTGCCGGTCCCGTCGGTCAGCCCAACAACGCCGCCGTGCAGCCGGTTAAGCAGGGTGGTCGATCCACTCGAGGACGGTCTCCCGAAGGTCTGGTGCCGGATCAGTTCGATCCCTCCCTTTCCCCGCAAGAGGCCTACGCGGCCTGCGGTCCGGCCGCCGCGGTGGCCTTTGCCCGAGCCAGCGGCCACGATCTCAGTTTGAGGCAGGTGGTTGATCTCGCGAAGACGGTGGGCTGGACGCCGGCCGGTGGGATGAACGGGATTGCCAATCAGAAGAGGCTGCTGGACAAGATGGGGGTTCCAGCGCAGGTGGACAGCTCGGGGGATTGGAACAGGGTCATTCAGCAAGTTTCCTCTGGGGAACTGGTTACCATCAGCACCCCGGGGCACTACTTCGTGGCCGACCGTTACGACCCGAAGACGGGCCGTTTTCACGTCGGGGCAAGCGGCACCGCCTATAGAAACGGCAAGGAGTGGATGACTCGTCAGGAGATGGAGAGCCTGGCAGGCCAGATCAACGGCTCACTGGCGATGAAGGGCCAGCGCGGCTGGAAGGCGTGAGGAGTGGATCGAAAGAGAGCTCTCCGGCAGGGGCGGGTCAACCCGCCCCTGCCATTCTTATCAGTCCAAGATCACCACTGGCGTTGCCGCGCCCCCTTGTGACGAGGCCCAAGCCTGGACTTCCCCTGGTCCCAAGTGAGGTTGCGTCAAGCTAAACAGGTAGGCGGAGTCCGCCCACGTGAGGTTGACGCAGCCCTGACTCTGGGGAATACCGAAATAGTCATGCCAGTAGGTGCCGTGGATGGCGTAGCCGCCGTCCAGGTAGTACTGGGTGAAGGGGACGTTCGGCAGGTCATACGGGTGGGTCGGGTTCTTCACGTTCCTGCTCGACATACGGTCAGCAATGAACTTGCCGAAGGTGCTGTAGGTGCCGGTTGTCGTGTTCACCCCTGCCAACCCCAGTGAGACGTAGGTGACGAAGATCGGCTGGCCGTTCTTGACAAAGGTCAGCGTCGAGTTCTTTCGGTCTACCACTATCCAGGAGGTGGCTTTCCAACTTGCAGGGGGCGGCGTGGTGTTTGCCCGCGGTGGGGGCAACTTGGCGATCATGGTGCTGAAGACCCGCGCCCCCGCGTACCGGCCGCCGTCGATTCGGTACCAAACGTCGTTGCCGCCAATAGACTGGCCATGCTCCTCGGCCAGAACCTTGACGTGCTCGCCGCCAGAGAAGGTTCCGACGATCGGCGAGTCGGTGGTGGGGGCTGCTCGAACGTTGGCCTGACCGACTACGACCCCCCACCAGCCTTTGGGGGCCTCGGATGCGCTGGGCAGCTGCCACCAGCCGGCCCAGTCGTTGGTGGCCCACTCCAGGGTGCCGAGGGGGGCGTAGCCATCGGTGGTTGCCCACCAGACGTTGGTGTCGCCGTTAAGGCCGGCTGAGACGCCTTCCACCCTTAGCAGATCGCCCTTCTTGGCTGTGCGCATGATCCCGCTGTCCACGTATGG